>CAURFY010000352.1:0-3445 GCA_963524115.1 uncultured Bacillus sp. | reverse complement strand
GTACTACAGCCAGTAATCAACAAGGCTACCAATAATAAAACAAGCCATTTCTTCATCCTAACTTCCTCCTTATGTATTCGTACTGATAACAAACAGTACCGTGAACGAACTATTTTCCAAAACAAAAAACGCCCTAGTTCTAGGCCTGGGCGCATAATAACAAACATCGTTTTGTTAAATATGTTCCCTCCGCTGGTGTTAACCAGATCAGGTTCTAAGGGTCACTATCTCTTGGATAATATCTCAACCGGCAACACCGGTACCCCTACATTCGTGTTTATGACAATTTTAAAACATCCTTATTATAGCAAAATAAAAAAGTAAAGTCAGTTATTTAAGCATAAAGAAAAGAAAAAAACTTCATCTCATAATCCCCCAGCTTTGAAGGAAATGTTCACATTTTATTCAAACTAAAGGTAAATGTTCACATTTTATTAATAATTCATATTGTACACTTATTATTATTAAAAATTATTTATTGTGGGGTATTATATGAACCAGGATGAATCATTCCATCTCATTGGATCAAAACAGAGTTATTTCAACACTAATGAAAACGATTCCAACAGTCATTTAGATACTAACAATTTAGATGATTTTTGCGACCCATTTCCCAAAAACACCACGGAACTGAGCCAACTCATTGAAATAATTCGCTATGCAGTCGATCAATCAATGAATATCGTCATAACAGATATTGATGGCTACATCTTATATGTAAATAGCAGTTGTTATGAATTAAT
This sequence comes from uncultured Bacillus sp., assembly GCA_963524115.1. Classification (GTDB taxonomy): domain Bacteria; phylum Bacillota; class Bacilli; order Bacillales; family Cytobacillaceae; genus Bacillus_BU. The sequence continues at coordinate 2,702 of CAURFY010000352.1, read as the reverse complement.
TCATTACCAACCTGACGAACTAATCGGGGTTCACACTAAAATATTTAACGCTGGTTACCACTCTGGCGATTTTTTCAAAGAAATGTGGGAGACCATACTTTCTGGGGAAATCTGGCGAGGCGACGTTAAGAACAGAAAAAAGGATGGGAACCATGTTTGGGTTCGAATGAGGATTATTCCAATATTAAGCGAGTCCGGTACTCCTTATCAATTTGTGGCTCTTAGAGAGGATATTACCGAAAAGAAAGAGATGGAATTTCAACTTGCCTTAAAAGACAAACAATTAAGTGCTCTAACTAAATACTCCTATGATGTCGTTGGGATTATCGACCATTTAGGCGTAATTACATATCAAAATCCAGCTTTTGAGCGAGTTTTGGGTTATAAAACCACTGATACATTGGGCTCAAATATTTTAACCTATTTGGATGAAAAGGAATTGGCTAAGGGGAAGACCTTGCTCAATAAATTTGCCAAAGTAACAGATGTACCGATCAATCGCCAAATAAGAATAAAACATAAGAATGGAACGATGCGTTGGTGTGACGTTGCGTTAACTAACTACCTTAATGATCCTCATATTCAGGGAATTGTGTTTAATATTAGAGACATTACAAAACAAAAGGAATCCTCAGAAATAGTCAATCAAATAGCCTATTTTGACTTTTTAACCGGTTTACCGAATAGAAGACATTTTGAAGATCTCCTAAAAGATACTTTACAAAATGCTGAATCATCTAATCGCCGTGTTGCTCTTCTATTCCTAGATTTAGATGGATTCAAAACCATAAACGATACACTTGGCCATGAAATAGGCGATGGTTTATTAATAAAGGTAGCCCAAAGGATCTCAAGAGGATTTGAAAAAAAGGCCATTATTGGTCGTCTGGGTGGAGATGAATTTTCAATCATCATCCCTAATATGTTTGATTTTAAATATCTCCATAAATTCGCCAGTTCTCTTGTTCGAATCTTTAATCGTCCCTTTATTGTTGAAGACTTTGAATTAAATGTGTCTGCGAGTATTGGGATCAGCATTTACCCGTTGGCTGGAAAGGATATGAAAACCTTACTAAAACATGCTGACGTTGCTATGTACCAGGCCAAGAAGGAAGGTAAAAATCATTATCAGCTTTATAGCCCCTCAATGGATCTAAATGGTTATAAAGCATTCCTGCTTAAAAATGATTTAAAAAAAGCGCTGGATGAAGAGCAATTCTTCGTCGTATATCAACCAAGGGTAAATCCAAATACTCACAAGTTGATGGGGTGTGAAGCGTTAATTCGTTGGAACCATCCTATTTTTGGACTTGTATCTCCGCTTGAATTTATTCCATACGCTGAGGAAACTGGCTTTATCATACCATTAGGAGAATGGATTTTAACAAGTGTTTGCTCACAGGCAAAAGAATGGCAAAGACAAGGCTTGCAACCAATTAAAGTGTCCGTAAATATCTCAGCAATTCAGTTATTACATCCTAATTTCGCTAAAAATGTGAAAAATATTCTAAAAGAGTCTGGTCTTGAACCAGAATGGTTAGAGCTAGAAATTACCGAAACAGTTTTATTAAATAAAGAAGATCAGGCACTTAAAGCTTTAGAAAAGTTAAGTAGTATGGGGTTCACAATTGCCCTTGATGATTTCGGAACAGGTTACTCGGCGCTGAATTATCTTACAAAATACAAATTTGACGTAATTAAAATTGACCGGAGCATCCTAAAAAACATCCCAAATGATGGTGAAAGCTATGAAGTTGCCAATGCCATTGTTAGGTTAGCCCAAACTCTGAAAAAGAAGGTTGTTGCAGAAGGAATTGAGACGTCAGTCCAACTTGCGTTGGTTGCCAAAATGGGCTGTGACGAGTTCCAAGGATATATTTGCAGTAAACCAGCTGAAGTTGATATATTTAAAAAGTTTTTAGAAGATGGAAAATGGAATTATAAAAAATAAAGAAGTTTAAAGTATACAATATTTCCATATACATGTACTAAAAGAGGCTGACTTCGGATAAAGTCAGCCTCTTTTTTTAAACATTTTTTCTCTAATTTACTTAAACATTCCTTAAAACTAATAATAATCTTTGATTTCGAGTTTCTTGTTCTTCCTCAGAAACCAAATCATACTTCTTTAAGAGATGGAAAACCTCATTTAAAATCTCTTGTCCATGTTGTTTTTTAAAAAAGGCGTTAAATAACGGTTTTGTTTCTTCTGGAAGAAAACTGGTTTGCGAAATGTATTTTTTTAAAACATCTTCATGTGTATGATCAAGATTGCAATGGCCCATAATAGCCTCCTCAATTTTCATTTACTTTAACATCTTCATTATTATTAGTATATATAATTTTGAGATGGATTCAACCTCTTTAAGGACTCCTTTTCACAATGACGATTTAATTGCGATCTTTTGTAAGTTTTTCGGCTTTTTTGTTAATAAATACGATAGTAGGATAAACAGACCGCCACTTGTAATCCTCAAGAGGGTGGAAATAATCATGGCAAAACTCATTGAAGTCTGTTCGAGTAATAACACTCCAAATTGCGGTGCTATAAAACCAACAATTGCCAAAAGAATGTTATATTGTGAAATAAAACTATCCCGATTTTCTTTATTTGTTACTTCTAATAATAAATTAAATAATAACAAAAATGTACCTGAAACAAACAATCCAGAAAGCCCATTGATAATCGTTAAATACACCAT
>CAURFY010000351.1:0-3495 GCA_963524115.1 uncultured Bacillus sp. | reverse complement strand
TGTCTGACTAACTACAAGATTTGTTATTTGATTTTGACCAATCTGTCAATCTATATCACTCTTTATTATATTATTACAGGTAATAGATGCAATGACAGTCTGTTCTTGACATAAATTGTGGTTAGCAGTCTGATCTTGGATTACACTAGCATCCCCGTTTACATGTTGATCTTGGTCTACTGTTGAATTTGATGTTTCATCTTGATCAATCTCGGGTGCCTGATCAGCAGCTGTGTTTTCAGTTTGTATAGTTGTTCCATTCGCAGGTGTGATCAATTCCGCTGCGTGGGCAACTGGCAAACCCATTGTGACTGTATGTAACAGTAAGCAAGTTAGTAATAGCTTTTTAAGCATCTTTCCCCCTCCTTCCAAATAATAATAGTTAAATTCCATAAGTACATTATATAGAACGAATATACCAAAAATAAAGACCATTTTCTCGACAATTTTCTTAGTTAAGAACAATCGTAACCTTCAATTCTACAAATTCACCTTTTTTCCAACTTCAATATTCCAAATAACTTTACTTCTTTTGAGAAAATTCGCTTGGGGAAAGTTTATAATCGCTTACACAAAAACAATATTTAGAACGAAAAAAAACGAGGTATCCTAAATAAATTTTAAGATGCCTCGTTTTTTATTTTTACCATTCTATCATTCTATTGGGTCTGACACCCTTATTCTGGCGGCGTCATTGGAGTTCGGCCCCCCTTCTTCCTCCTTTTTCTAATAACCAAAATGACAAATAGAGCAAAGGCAGCAGAAACAGCGTATAAACTGTTTTCCCATGGGATCGATAAAATGCCAAGTGAGATGGCGGAGAGAATGAAAAAATAAATCAAATTTCCGAGTACAGTTCCATAAAAAAACTTCATAAACCGGACCGAGCTAATGGCAGCCGCAATATTAACAACACTTGTCGGCATAAACGGCATGACCCTGCCAACAAACACAACTCCAAACCCATTCTCCTCAATTTTGCTTTCCCACTCGTTGTTTACATATTTTGAAAAGAAGTCCTGAAACCAATAGCGTGTGATAAAAAAGGAAATAGTTGCACCGATTATGCTAATCAACCAACTCCAAATAAACCCTCCCGCAAATCCGAGCAAGGACACGTTTATCGAAATTAATAAGATCAGTGGAATAATGGTAAACAAATTTTGGATTGTCATTAACAGCAGAGTAAATAATAACAGCAGCCACAAACTCCCATGAGATAAGTCTTTCAAAGCATCAATATCACCCGATAATAGGACCGACATTGTCTCTGTTCTGAATCCAAGAAAGAGAAGAGGTAGTACGACAACAATGGATCCAATTTTCACACGAGTTTTCATACCTACCACCTCTTCATCTATAGTTTTTCTTCACTTCTATCGTATCATATGAATCTTGTTAGGGGACGGTTCTACTGATTCATTTCTTCTGGGGGTGTTCTCGGGGACGGTTCTATTGATTCATTTCTCCTGTCATGCTCCCTTTTTTCAACCAATCTTATGTTTAATCAAACGTTTGATTAAACATGGGATTAGTCTCATTTTATCAAGACTTTATTTTTTCAGCATTGCAACTTTATATGTTCATGCTAACAAAAAAAGAACCGGGAGAAACGTCCCAATGCTTGACCAGTGCTTGACATTTTGTTTTTCTTACGTTAAATTAATACACAAGTTAAAAAATAATTAAATAATTCGAAATTACTTCTTATCAAGAGAGGTTGAGGGACTGGCCCTATGACACCTCGGCAGCGGAACATTATTGATTCTGTGCCAAATCCAGCAAGTTAAACTTGAGAGATAAGAAGAGGACTATCTATTTTTTCAATTTGCCCTCTTCTTTTTCAAGAAGAGGTTTTTTATTTTAATTGAATAATCATTTTCTTATCCAGAGAGGTAGAGGGACTGGCCCTATGAAGCCTCGGCAGCGGAATCCAATTGGAGACTGTGCCAAATCCAGCAAGCAGATCGCTTGGGAGATAAGAAGAGCTTCTTGCCTTTATTTTATTTTACATTGGCATACCCTCTTCTTATTTCTAGAAGAGGGTTTTTATTTTACCAAAAACGGGAAGTTTCCCAAAAAGGGGTCTTGCTACATGATCGAATTTCAGAATTTGAAAAAGGTTTATGAAAGTGGCGGGCAACAAGTTGCCGCGCTCGATGGTGTTAATTTAAAAATCAATAAGGGGGAGATTTTCGGAGTCATCGGGTTCAGTGGTGCGGGCAAAAGTTCACTAATCCGATGCGTAAACTTGCTGGAGCGACCGACCACCGGAAAAGTGATTGTCGATGGACGTGACCTGATTTCTCTTACCGTAAAAGAAATTCGTGAAATCAAGAAAAATATCGGTATGGTTTTTCAACACTTTAATCTATTGAACTCTAAAACCGTTTTTGCCAACGTGGCCATGCCGCTCACTTTATCCAACATTCCCAAGAGTGTCATCAAACAGCGCGTTCAGGAATTACTGGAATTTGTCGGGTTGGCTGACAAAGCAAATTATTATCCTGACCAGCTTTCCGGCGGACAAAAGCAGCGAATCGGGATTGCTCGAGCATTGGCCACCCAGCCATCGATTTTACTTTGTGATGAAGCAACATCAGCACTCGATCCGCAAACAACAGGCTCAATCCTACAGCTTTTGAAAAAAATCAACAAGGAATACAACATCACCATTTTGATCATCACCCACGAAATGGCGGTCATCAGAGAAATTTGCGACCGAGTTGCAGTGATCGAAGCCGGCAAAATCATTGAAGAGGGCACCGTATTTGAAGTCTTTTCCGCACCAAAGACGAAGACGGCTAAGAACTTTGTTAGTTCAGTCATGAACGATCAACTACCTGATTCCATAAAAGAAGTCATTCAGAAACACGCCGGGATGCTAAAAGTCTTTCGAATTAACTTTGTCGGCAATTCAGCAGGACAACCGCTCCTTTCCGAACTTGCTAAAAAGTTTGATATCCATATCAATGTCTTGTTTGGAAATATTACCGAACTACAAGGCATACCCTTCGGAAATTTAATTGTTGAATTCCAAGGAACAGACAAAGAGATTCTCCGTGCTTTAACGTATATCAACCAGAAGCAAATAAGCATAAAGGAAGTGAACGCACATGCTAGTTAATTCAGAGCAAATCATTTCTGCTTTAATCGAAACGATCCAAATGGTCGCTTTCTCGCTCTTATTCTCAGCCATACTTGGGCTACCACTGGGAATCTTGCTAGTCATAACACGGAGAAATCAATTGCTTGAGAATGTGCCATTTTTCAATGTATTGAGTGGCATTATTAATATTTTTCGATCCGTCCCATTCATTATTTTACTGGTGGCGATCATTCCCGTGACAAGGTTGATTGTCGGAACATCCATTGGAACCGCGGCAGCAATCGTACCACTCGTCTTCTATGCCGGACCATATATTGCAAGATTGGTAGAAAACTCTTTGCTGGAGGTGGACCCCGGTGTCATTGAAGCAGCGGAAGCCATGGGGG
>CAURFY010000350.1:0-3498 GCA_963524115.1 uncultured Bacillus sp. | reverse complement strand
CAGTTGCAGCATGCTGTTCGGCAATACCAACATCAAACATCCGATCTGGAAACTCACTTGCAAAACCTTCAAGCTTTGATCCGACTGGCATCGCTGGTGTAATGGCTACAATTCTTGAATCCGTTCTGGCTAATCTCCGAACAGTTTCACTCACAAGTGAACTCCATGCAGGAGGTGGATTAATCGGTTTTACAAACGCTCCTGTTTCGATCTTATAGGGACCAGTTCCGTGCCAAGTTCCCGTTTTGTCGCTCTCAGCTGGTTGATAACCTTTTCCCTTTTTAGTGATAACATGTAACAGGACTGGACCTTCAATTTTTTTAGCATTGGTTAAATTTTCAAAAAGCTCTTCAAAATTATGACCATCGACAGGGCCTAAATAAGTAAAACCTAATTCTTCAAAAAACATTCCGGCAACAAATAAATACTTTAAGCTATCCTTAATCCTTTCGGCAGTCGCAGCAAGTTTGCCGCCTACCGCAGGCACCTTTTTAAGAAGGATTTCTAATTCATCTTTAACCCAATTGTATTTACCTGCTGTTCTCAGTCTACCTAGAACAGTATGCAAGGCTCCGACATTAGGGGCAATCGACATTTCATTATCATTCAAAATAACAATCATATTTTTCTTTTCATGACCAATATGATTCAACGCTTCTAATGCCATTCCTCCGGTTAATGCTCCATCACCGATGACTGGAAGAATATATGAATTCTCTTTTTTTAGATCTCTAGCAATTGCCATACCCATTGCTGCAGACAATGAGGTTGAGCTATGACCCGTCTCCCAAACATCATGTTCACTTTCACCCCGTTTAGGAAAGCCGCTTAAGCCATGAAATTGACGTAATGTATCAAATTCTGATGCACGTCCAGTTAGTATTTTATGAACATAGGCCTGATGTCCGACATCCCAAATAATCTTATCCTTTGGGCTTTCAAAGCATCTATGTAATGCTATCGTTAATTCAACTACTCCTAAATTGGGCCCGATATGTCCCCCTGTTTTTGATAATTTTTCTATCAAAAATTTGCGTATTTCCTTACTTAGTTGTTCCAATTCCTGATTGGTTAGCCCTTTAAGGAAGGAAGGGTCTTTAATCTTTAATAGATCCATTTAACGGATCACTCACTTTCGTTTCTAAGTTCTGACGACAGAATACTGATATTTTTCGACCTAAATATCTAGTATTTGATAAATAATTGAAAAAATAGCCGCTAACACAGAAGTGATAACGGCAGCCGTAATGCCCAATTTTAAAGAAGCGGAAGCCGCTAAACTGATCGGCACCATTTACTTAACCCTTTGGACAAAAACTTTATTCTAACTAATGCCTTTAGTATATTCGTTCGTATTAGTACAAGTATCAAATTATACTTCGGCTGTATTATATCATAAAAATAATGTCGTCTCAAACCTTCTTCAAATTTCACCGATGTTAATATTCTCTAACTACAACTAGGTCGGCAATTTCCCCCAACAATCCGGTATTTAATTGAGCTAATTCTAAATGATATTTAGATGCTTCAAAGTGCTGTTGCATCGCTTTTTTTGCTCCATCCATTGTCAACAAAGACGGATAGGTATTTTTCAAGTTTTCCTCGTCACTTCCAATCGGCTTGCCGATTAATTCCTCATTTCCCTCTAAATCTAAAATATCATCTCGAATTTGAAAAGCCATTCCAAGATGTTTTGCAAACGCCTCGAGATTGCTGGCCTGTTCCTCACTTGCATTGGCCATTAATGCACCTGACATGACACAGCAAACCAATAGCTTGCCAGTTTTATGTAAATGGATATATTCCAATTCAGCTAAATTCAGATGCTTTCCTTCACCCTCAATATCAGCAACTTGTCCACCTACCATCCCTTCTGCGCCCGCAGCTTGAGCAAGTAAGGAGATTAAACCAACCTTTGTCCGAACATCACTGTCTTGCTCCGGCATTTCACTCAAAACCTGAAAACTGTAGGTTAATAAACCATCACCGGCTAAAATGGCAACAGCATCACCAAACACCTTATGATTAGTTGGCTTTCCACGACGAAGGTCATCGTTATCCATGCTTGGAAGATCATCATGAATCAATGAATAGGTATGAATCATTTCTATTGCTGCTGCAGGATACAAACCCTTTTTCGGATCGATTCCAAAGGCCTGTAAAGTTGCAAACAAAAGTAAAGGGCGAATCCGTTTCCCCCCAGCTTTTAACGAATAAAGCATGGATTCTTTTAGGATGTCTGGTGCCTGAAGCTTTGATATGAATGCCTCCATCTGACTCTCAAGTAGATTTTTATGTTCTTTTGAAAAAGAGGCCAATGATTGATTAGACAACGTTATTCCTCCTCATTAATGGTAAAGCTGGCAATTTGGCCATCATCAGTTAATATTTGAGTAAGCGAATCTTCAACCTGTTTTAATTTATCATGACAGAGCTTTGACAGCCCCATTCCTTCTTTATATATTGAAATGGCTTCCTCAAGGGGAACATCACCTTCTTCGAGCCTTTCAACAAGAACCTCCAATTTTTCCATCGCTTCTTCAAATGATAAAATTTGTTCTTTAGCCATCTAGCAACTCTCCTTTAATGTCGATTACTTTACATTGCAAGCTTCCGTCTGCCAGCCTCACCGAGATTTCTTCATCTTGTTTCACTTGGGACACCTTACTAACCAGCTTTTGATCTTCTGTAAAAATAAGACTGTATCCTCTTTCCATCACTTTTAGCGGACTTAATGCCTCAAGCTTTGCTATCCTGTGGGAAAAGTCAGATTGCTTTTTCGATAAAATATTTTGCATCGCTCGGTTCAACGCTTTCTTTAATCGAAATTGACCTTCTTTGGCTTCTAATATTTTTTTATCAGGGGCATTACGTAAAAGACGTCTATGTTGGTTTTCGAGTTGCATTTTTTTCGAATCAAGCATTTTTTTTGTTCCTCGTACTAGTTGTTCGGTCTGTCTATCAAGTTGTTCTAGTTTTTGTTGATACAGCTTATGCGGGTAACGGAACGCATAGGATTTATTTAGTCGGTTCAACCGCTCATTTTGGTAGCTAATTTTTTCTTTCATCGCCCGAAGCATTCTGGTTTGACGATTTAAGATTCTCTCGATTAATTCATCAATATGTGGGACGGCTAATTCTGCAGCAGCGGTTGGAGTCGGAGCTCTAAGGTCAGCAACAAAGTCAGCAATCGTAAAATCCGTTTCATGTCCGACCGCAGAAATAATTGGGATTTTTGAAGAAAAGATCGCTCTTGCAACCACCTCTTCGTTAAAAGCCCATAACTCCTCAATCGAACCACCACCCCGACCAATTATCAAGACATCAATTTTACCGGTTGTATTAGCGTATTTAATCGCCTTTGCGATAGAAGTTGCCGCTTGTTCTCCTTGAACAAGGGCAGGAAGCAAGAGGATATTGGCGATTGGGTACCGTCTTTTAATCGTCGAAACAATGTCACGAATCGCAGCTCCAGTCGGTGATGTTACAACCCCAACC
>CAURFY010000349.1:0-3498 GCA_963524115.1 uncultured Bacillus sp. | reverse complement strand
CTAAATCTGAGTATATATTTCAACTTAGCTTCAAATCTAGCACCCTACTCTGCAGCCATACCCACAAAAATAAACTTTCCATCCTGATACAAATAAGCATAGAACACAACATTACCAGCTTCATCAGTAAAAGGTACACCTACTAAAATAATATCACCATGTGAATGATTTTGAATTATCTCGATATCATTAGCACCATTCCATGAATAACCATCTTTTTTCAAATTCTCTCTTTGTGTCTTAAAATCATCACTTTTTAAAAGATTAGCAACCATTTTGTTTCTTTCAGCTCCAGAAATTACCGAAACATCACAGCCGCACTCGTCGGTTACAGTTGCCTGATCTGATGTTGGTTCCGCTGCCTTGGCAGTATTCCCTGGAGAAACAAGCATTAAAACAACAATCAAACTCCCTAAAACCAATGATAAATAACCTTTCATCTGTATGCCTCCCTTTTTTGAACTCTACTCCATTTTCCACTATTTATAAGCCTAATCCCACAACAATTCCGAATTGTTTATGACGAATTTTTTTTAAAAAATAAAAATGGTAAAATTGTCGCACAAGATTCAACACAACACAAAAAGTTTTCATTTCATTATCCAAATAAGATAAGCTTACTGTAATACTTAAATGAGGTGAAACGAATGGTTTGGAAAATAAAAAACACCATTAATGCGCAAATAGACCGGTTTGGCATCACAATGGATACGGTCACCCTCCCTAACGGCGAGGAAAAAACTTTCTCCTATTTGAATTTTGACAAAGGAGTCTGTATTCTCCCAATCACTGCAGACAACGAAGTAATATGCTTAAAACAATACCGCCATGCCCTGAAAAGCTGGCAATGGGAACTCCCCGCTGGGATGATTGATTCCGAAAACAGCACTCCATTGGAGAACGCCAAGCGAGAACTTGAAGAAGAAACAGGCTTCCAAGCCGAACAATGGCTTGAACTAGGAAGCTTTTATCCCTCTCCCGGCTCAACAAGTGAAGAAATATATCTTTTTGCTGCAGCAGGTTTAACGGCCACCACTCAAAATTTAGAGAGCAGCGAACAGATCGAAGTCCATTACCTAAGCATGTCGGAATTAAAAACCCTAATCATAAAAGGCGAATTCCAGCATGGTGCCGGACTAGCTGCAGTGTTAAGGTATAAATTCATAACCGATTAATAAGAGTAGAAAAAGCCGGTGACTAAATGTCACCGGCTTCCAGCTTTATTTTTATAAAAATATGGTATTAGAGTAATCTACCAAACGTAAAAGTTCGGGAAATTAAAGGGGAGACTAACACCAAAACACATTAATTACTCGTTAATACCTTCAACGATTGTCGCAACACCTTGTCCGCCACCAATACATAATGTAGCTAGACCAAGCTTAGATTGACGCTTTTGCATTTCATGAATCAATGTTACAAGGATACGAGCTCCACTATTTCCAATTGGATGTCCAATCGAAATCGCTCCACCATTCACGTTTAATTTATCGTTATCAAAACCAAGCTCTTTACCAACAGCAAGAGATTGAGCTGCAAAAGCTTCGTTAGCTTCAATTAAATCGATATCTTCTAGAGAAACTGCGCCTTTTACAAGAACCTTTTTCACTGCAGCAACTGGGCCAATACCCATGATAGCTGGATCAACACCTGCGTTTGCATTAGCACGGATCGTTACTAATGGTTTAATGCCTAATTGATCAGCTTTTTCACGGCTCATAACAACAACAGCAGCAGCGCCATCGTTCACGCCTGAAGCGTTCCCAGCTGTAACCGTACCATCCTTTTTGAATGCAGGACGAAGTTTTCCAAGGCTTTCAGCAGTTGTACCCGCACGTGGGAATTCATCTTGAGCAAATACTGTAACTTGACCTTTTCTACCAGGAATCTCAACAGGAACAATCTCAGCTTCAAAACGACCAGAATTAATCGCAGCTTGAGTTTTTTCTTGGCTCCAAGCAGAAAATTGGTCTTGCTCTTCACGAGTAAGTTCATATTTATCAACAAGGTTTTCAGCTGTAATTCCCATATGGTAACCATTAATGGCACAATTTAAGCCATCATGTAGCAATGTATCTTCTAATGGTTGATTTCCCATTTTAAAGCCAGCACGTGCATTTTCTAAGATATAAGGAGCTCTGCTCATATTTTCCATTCCACCAGCTACAACAATCTCAGCGTCACCAGCAATGATGGCTTGAGTAGCCAAATGTACAGATTTCAACCCAGATCCACATAATTTATTAATTGTCATTGATGGAACTTCAATTGGTAATTCAGCAGCTAAAGCCGCTTGGCGAGCTGGGTTTTGTCCTAAACCTGCTTGTAAAACATTTCCCATGATGACTTCATCAACTTGGTCAGGTTTAACGCCAGCGCGAGCTAGTGCTTCTTTAATAACAATTCCGCCAAGATCAGTAGCTTTAATGCCACTTAAACTTCCCATAAAACTTCCAACCGCTGTTCTAACAGCACTCACAATCACAACTTCTTTAACCATATATATAACTCCCCTATCATGTTTTTTATTGTAATCCCAATCTTAAACCCTACTAACCTACTACTAACCTACTATTACACCAGTCTTCCAATCGCATGCAAACAGCCATCACCAGCCAAGATCTGGTGAAGAAGATCAATCACAGCCATCTTATATGTATGTAATTTGAGCGTTTTGTTCACCTAGTGCATTCCAACTTTTTAAAAAATATATTGTTAATCAATCGCTCCAGCACACCTGCAAACCCAAACATAAATTGACAACTTGACCGCCTTTAAGGTTGCCTTCACTTCAACACAATCATCGACCATTCCCTCTAATAACAGCCGAAATAAGTACTTTAGCCCCTTTCATTTATTATTTGTTGGATTATTCGAACAATTCCATCTTACAATAACACAGATAATTCCAAAACAATAGGGGACGGGGTCTCAAATCGTTCGACAGACTTCGAAGGCTTCGACAAAAAACGGGCGGTCCCACAAAGCACCTGGAACCGCCCTTTTGCCTATTTCAAAACAGGCACTCTATTTTTCAAATCCACCATACCAACCTCATAACCAACCCTAAATCCCTCATGAATCGCTTCATAAATCTTGCGGGGTTTCATGGCGTCACCAATCATATAAACCGGAATACCTTCACCCCGAATCTCCTCAGCCAACCGATTCACTGACCTCGAACCAACGGCAACTACCACCGTGTCAACCCCTGATATAACAACGTTTCCGTCCTCTTTTTCAATCTTCACTCGATCATGAACTATTTCACTAACCCTACTTTTTGTTAAAATCGAAACCTTCTTCTCAATCAAACGATTGATTAACAAACCTCGAGTTAAAGCTCCAATATCTTGACCTACATCATCAAGCATTTCGACCACCGTAACATGTTTACCACGATCAGCAAGATATTCGGCTGTTTCACAGCCAACCATCCCACCGCCTATCACCACTACCTTTTCTCCTACTGATACCGTACCGTTAAGGACATTATGA
>CAURFY010000348.1:0-3503 GCA_963524115.1 uncultured Bacillus sp. | reverse complement strand
GTGTCCGGTAAATCTAAAAAATGCATAATTTTATCAAAATAAGGTCCTCTGTGTCCGCTTGGGTTTAAACGAACGAAAGTCATGGTATTTAATTCGGTCAATCTCGCTCACCCTACATAAAGTCATAAGGGGTGACTCCGTCCATCCCAATTAATGCGTCAACCTCCATTAAGGCAGCTTCGAAGGAAATTTCTTGTCCATCAATGGTTTCATTTGGGACTGGTATTGGATCTTTGACTTCTTGACTGTAATTTTGCAAGACTTCTTGCAATTTTTCAGTTAAGGTGGTATTTCTAGCTTGATCATCATCCCGTTCAACCCCAATTCGAAGAGCTTCTTCCTCTCCGCATAAAATAAGGAATTGTTTACTTCTGGTAATCGCTGTATAAATTAAGTTCCGTCTTAACATCCGATAATAACTTTTGACAACAGGAAGAATAACAATCGGGAACTCACTTCCTTGCGCTTTATGAACCGTACAACAATAAGCATGTGTTAACTTATTTAAATCTTGGCGGGTATAAGTTACCTCTGTCCCCTCGAACGAGACGATCAGCATATCTTGTTTTTCAACATTTTCCTTTGCAAAAAAGATTGAAACGACTTCACCAATATCCCCGTTAAACACATTATTTTCAGGTTGGTTTACGAGTTGGAGTACCTTGTCACCAATTCGATATTTTACATCAGCAAACAAAAGCTCTTTGCGCGAACCATCAGGATTAGGATTGAATATTTCCTGTAACAAAACATTTAGGCGATCAACGCCTGCTACGCCTCGATACATGGGGGCGAGCACTTGGATATCCCGAGCAGAAAAACCTTTTTTCTTAGCATTCAGGACAACTTTTTCAACAACATCAGCAATCTGCCCCGTTGAACATTTAATAAATGATCGATCCTTATGCTGTTTGGTTATTTGTTGGGAAATCCGTCCTCCCTTAATTTCATGAGCAAGCTCAATAATTGACGATCCCTCTGCTTGTCTGTAAATATCGGTTAACCGCACCAAAGGAATGACTCCTGAGCGAAGCATATCCTTTAACACTTGTCCTGGACCAACCGATGGTAGCTGGTCCTCATCACCAACGAGGATGACTTGAATGGTTTCAGGTAACGCCTTAAATAATTGATTGGCCATCCATACATCGACCATGGAGGTTTCATCGATGATAAGAATTTTTCCCTCTAACGGATTGTCCTCATGATGATCAAAACCCTCTGACCCATTCCATCCGAGCAACCGGTGAATTGTGACAGCAGGAAGTCCTGTTGACTCTGACATTCTTTTAGCTGCACGCCCAGTTGGAGCAGCTAGCAAAAATGGAAAGGGCTCCTCTTTCTTATAATCCTTAGGATCCAAAGAACAACCATGAAGTTCAGCATAAAGCTCGACAATTCCTTTTATGACAGTTGTTTTCCCTGTCCCTGGTCCACCTGTCAAAATTAACATTGGCGACATGAGCGCCGTTTGAATCGCTTCTTTTTGAGTCGGAGCATATTGAACACTGATGCGCTCCTCAAGTTGGCCTAAAGCTAACAAAAATTCCGACTCAGGAAACTGGTTCGCATATTCCGTTTGCGCCATGATTCGTTTCATGTGCTTAACAATTCCCTTTTCCGCGAAATAAAGGGATGGTAAATAAACACGCTGGTCCTCTATGATGATTTTCCCCTCTTCAGCCAGTTTAATAACCTCTGAAGATATATCAGCAAACTCGATGATATCTCGTTGATTTTCTTCTAGTAGGGTTTTTACACTATCTAATAAACTAGAAGCTTCCAAATAAACATGCCCAGCCTGGATGCTTTGATTTTCCAGTGTATAATGGCACCCGGCCTTGATTCGGTCAGGATGAGAACCTGTAATACCCAGTTGATGACCTAACTCATCTGCCCTACCAAAACCGATTCCTTCAATATCTTCTACAAGCTGATAGGGATTCTTTTGAATTTTTTCTAAAGTTTCCTCCTTATAGACCTGATAGATTCGCATTGAGATTTGTGGTCCAAAGCCAAACTGGTTTAACGCAACCATGATTTGCTCAAGACCTTGATGTTCCATAAGCGTGTCATAAAGCAATTTAGCCCGTTCAGGGGGCAATTTTGGAATGGAATCTAGCAGAGATGGTTCATTCAAAATTTTTGAGATTGCATTTTCTCCCAAGGTTTCAACGACCTTCTCGGCTGTCTTTTTTCCAATCCCTTTAAAAAGTTCACTGGATAAGTAATTTATGACACCCTGTTTAGATTGAGGCATATCCTTTCGAAAGTGGGTAGCATGAAATTGGAGACCAAATCGAGGGTGTTCTTTCATTTCGCCATAGAAAATATATGATTCTTGTTCATGGACCCGGGGGAAATACCCGGTAATTACAGCTTCCTTATCCTCATAGTCCTCGTTTGTTTCCTCTACGCGAATTCTTAAAACCGTATATAGATTTTGTTCATTATGAAAAATCGTGACAAGATGTTTACCTTTAATAAATTTCCCTTGATTTGAAAACAAATCGAGCGAGTTTTGCTGTTCCACAGGATTCCCCCCTTTCAGGATTTTTTAGGTTATTGACTTTGTTGGTCCATATTTTCAAGTAACATTTTTGTATTTTGCGCCAATTCATGATCTGGCTGAATTTCCAAGGCTTTATCTAGCATCAAAAGCGCTTCTTGTTTATTTTCTTTAAAAGCAAAAGCAACGCCAAGATTGTAATAGGCATCTGCGTGCCGAGGTTCGATTTTTAAGCATTTTTGCAATTGATCAATTGCCTCATCAAGCAAGCCTTCCTGTGCTAAACAAAGTCCATATTGAAATAAACCCTCACAATCCTGAGGATTTAATTCCACACCTCTTTGAAGGTAGGGCAACCGTGAATTACCCAAATTTACTAAGCACATTCCTAACATAAAATAATTGTCGCTTGTATGTAGTCCCTCTCTTACTGCGTGTTCAAACATTATTTTCGCATCATCATACTTTTCATTTTCATAGTATAACGTACCTGCACTATAATAGGCTGAGCCTCCGCCACCAAGTTCAATCGCCTTTTGAAAAAACTTTAAGGCCTTTTCGGAATCTCCAACTGCAGATAGTACATTACCAAAATTGATATACGCAACAGCCTCAGTTGGATTCGCTTCAATTTCTTCCATGAAAATTTTAGCAGCTTCTTCCCATTTTCCTTCTTTCATCATTTCAATTCCGAGTTGATTTTTATCCATTTATTTCACTCCGTTCTAACAGAAAGTATAACATTTTAAGCCAAAAAAAGGGACTGACTTAGTCGCAAGTCAGCCGTTTTCTTTTAGCAATGATTAGCCTACATAAGTAAGTCGTTCACCATGTTTAAACACTGTATCAATAGTCCCGCCACCTAAACATTCTTCGCCATTATAGAAGACGACAGCCTGTCCAGGGGTTACAGCACGAATAGGTTGATCGAAAATCACCTTTACTTTTTGATCATCCAAAATTTGCACTGAAACTTTATTATCAGGTTGGCGGT
>CAURFY010000347.1:0-3517 GCA_963524115.1 uncultured Bacillus sp. | reverse complement strand
GTATTATGTCATGGGTGCTTGAACAGGATATTGAAGAATCAGGTGTGAATAATGGAGCAAATCCACAAGTACCAGTAGAACAACCAAAATCATCAACTAGAAGGATTGTTTTACCTGCGTCAGACCCGACGTGGACTGTCTATAAATTAGGACATCCATGCATAAAATCTAATCCGGCGAACATCGCAGGTGTTTTGAAACCCGCTAAGTTTGGTGGTCTTACTTACTCAATCCTAAAGAACAATGGGAATGGAATTTATGAAATTCAAACAGCGAATTTTGGTAGGGTTCAAATCTACGCAGCGCCATCAACTGGTGCAAAAATAATTTAATAAAGCAAAGCCCTTCTCATTTGAGAGGGGCTTTAAAAATGGATTAATTTTGCTTTTCCTTTTAAATAATGAGATAAAAACTACTAAAATCCGTACGGACCAGGGTCACAACACGGATTATGCGGTACCCCACACATAGTATGAGTTTCGTAGCATTCGTTTACACAGGATTCAGTATGTGGAAAAAAGTATTTATGATGAGTTAAATGTTTGTTGACTGTAGTCGTGTGAGAAGGCATAATGTGGGATACTTCTTTGTTAAATATATTTGTTTTAACAAATTGTTGTCCTGGTGAAACGAGTGGTGGATCATACTGTGTTGGGAAAGCTTTAGGTGGACAGTATTGAGGTGGGCATGTTGGGTAGTTAGGCATACACTCACCGCTTCCAACACCATAATGGTGACCCCAATTTCTATTATTCATAAAATAACCTCCTGTAATTTTTTTGAAGTGATACCAACAGTTTATGTGATTATTAATATGTTGGACTAGTTGAATACCTATTTTGCTAATAATAAAAAATTTTGAAACATAGTGTAGTGGTGATAGGTAAAGTATTGTTAATATCAAATCATTTCGGATACAAAACCACACACAAAAAGGGTTAAATCCCAAAGATTTCACCCTTTTAATATTGATTGATTTTACATTTCAATGTTAGCAAAATAACAGTTTATCTTAAGCTTTAAAAAATTTGGATACAAAAAGCCTTAGCGTCGCGAACCTAAGGCTTTACGAGTTTGTTTCTATTATTAATGAATATGACGGTAAACCCCAATCACTTTACCGAGTATCGTGACATTTGAAAGAATTATTGGTTCTAGAGAAGAGTTTTCCGGTTGCAAACGTATGTAGTCTTTTTCCTTGAAAAATCTTTTAACAGTTGCTTCATCATCCTCGGTCATAGCAACAACGATTTCTCCATTTTGGGCTGTCTGCTGTTGTTTTACAATAACATAATCCCCATCTAGTATTCCTGCTTCTATCATACTATCTCCCATTACTTCTAGCATAAATACCTGCTCATCAGAGGGTGCTAGCCGATCAGGAAGGGGAAAGTATTCTTCGACATTCTCAATTGCGGTAATAGGTTGTCCTGCAGTAACCTTACCAATAACTGGAACATTAATGACTTTACTTCTTGGGATATTGCTTTGCTCATCTATGTCCAAAATCTCGATTGCACGCGGTTTTGTTGGATCGCGGCGAATCAGTCCTTTACTTTCTAAACGTGACAAATGCCCATGTACTGTAGAACTTGAAGCAAGGCCTACTGCTTCGCCAATTTCACGCACGGAAGGGGGATAGCCTTTTTTTCTAACTTCGTCTTTAATAAAGTCTAAAATATTTTCTTGCCGCTTTGATAACTTAGTCATCTTTCCCACCTCATATGGTTTTCTAATTGATATTATTATATCATAACTAATAAGTTGGTACAAACATAAGTTCGAACTTTTAAGTTGACACAAACGAACGTTCGTTCTATAATCATATTAGAACATATATTCGTTTGAGGTGATTGATATGAAAAAAATTTGGGAACAGAATTCATATGTTATTATTTTAATTGCTATTAGCTTTATTGCTGTATTTGCTCTTTTACATAAATTTGAAAAGCCGAATGAATTCACCAGTGTAACAGTACAAGAAGGGGAATCACTGTGGGAAATTGCTGAAAAATACTCTGATAATCATTCAATGTCTTCATCGGAGTTTGTTTCGTGGGTTGAAAAAAAGAACGGTTTAACGGGAGAAACGATATTCCCTGGTGACAAACTAGTGATTCCAGTTTTTGAACAAACCGAAGTTCAACCCGAACTTACCAATTTAGCAAGTCAGTAGACAAAAAGTATCGAGGTAATGCTTATGCAAAAAAAGAATGCAATTATTTATTGTCGAGTGAGTACAAAAAAAGATACTCAAGAAACTTCACTTGAACGTCAGGAAGAGGAATTAATTCAATTGGCCAATCAAAATGGCTATAACATATTTAAGGTCATTAAAGAACAGGCGAGTGGATATGACTTAGAACGTGATGGAATGTTAATGCTCCTTTCACTTATAAAAGAAGAAGATATTCACGCGGTACTTATTCAGGATGAGACAAGGCTTGGTAGAGGAAATACAAAGATTGTTTTGCTTCATTGTATTTTTAAAGAAAAGGTGAAGCTTTATTCTATTGACTATAACGGTGAATTACAAATTTCAGAATCTGATTCAATGGTATTGAAGATTGTTGGAATGGTTGAGGAGTACCAAAGGAAATTACATAATATTAAAATTAAACGAGGAATGCAGCGGGCCATCAAAAATGGATTCGACCCAGTGGATAACTTGAAAAATCAGGGAGCTAACTCTGGTAGAAAACAAATAGAGTTACCAATTGAGGAAATTGTTAAGTTAAGAAATAATGAGTTGACCTTTGCTGAAATTGCCGCAACCTTGAGAGGATTCGGATATGATGTATCAAAGGCAACCGTACACCGCAGGTTTCAGGAATATGTTGAGTCATCGAAAGAAGAAGCCAAGCTACTTGAAAAAAACGCCGACATTTAGTATGATTTCATTTAGTTCACTGTTATTAAAAAGGAGCATTATCATGCAACTAAATGATTTAATTGCCAGAATAAATGTTTTGGCGAACAAAGCGAAAACAACAGGTCTTACAGAAGAAGAAGCGAAAGAGCAATCAAAACTTCGTGGTAAGTACTTGGAAACATTCCGTAAACAAGTACTCAATTCAATTGAAAATGTTAAAGTGATTGATCCCTTAGGAAATGACGTTACACCTGAAAAGCTAAAAAGGTTACAGGCGAAAAAACGCCTTCATTAATAATGAAAAAGGAGGAATTCATCTAGAAGATGCGTTCCTCCTTTTTTCGTCTAACCTTGAGCATTAAAAACTTGCCTAGTTGATCATTGCGGTACAGCTTTTTTTAAGTTAGTTCCTTCATTCTTGTTTCTTTTCCTAGAAATAGAACCGATAAGGCACCGATGATAATGGCAATAGTGAAAATGGTAAAGATCACGGAGATTTCTGTTTTTTGAGCAACGAGGGTACCGACTAATAGAGGGCCAAAAATACCCCCAATTCGACCGAATGAGGCCGCCATACCTGCGCCAGTCCCTCGGATAACAGCCGGATATTGTTCCGGAGTATAAGCGTATAGTGCACCCCATGCC
>CAURFY010000346.1:0-3518 GCA_963524115.1 uncultured Bacillus sp. | reverse complement strand
CTATCAAAACCCCCCTTTTTGGCAAAATAGCGGAACCACTGTCCGCATATATTAATAAATTGCAGAGAAAAGGAAGTCTGCTTAGATTTGGTTAGTTTTCTAGTCATAATTGGCTATAATAAGGTATATTTAATTATACTTAGGATAAAAGGCAGATGAGCGATGAAAAAATTATATCTTTTTATATTCTTGATAACGCTACTAATTCTAGCAGTTACAGCGTGTTCATCCAATGAACAAAGTGATAAGTCCGGAGAGCAAAAACCAGAAGTTACTGACAAGAAGGTTGAATTGACAGTTTCTGCTGCTGCAAGTTTACAAGATGCCTTAAATGAAATAAAAACAAATTTTGAAAAAGACCATTTTAATGTGAAATTAATCTATAACTTTGGAGCTTCAGGTGCTCTTCAACAACAAATTTCCCAGGGTGCACCAGTTGATCTTTTCTTCTCGGCTGCTGAGGACAAATTCGATAAATTAGTGCAAGAAGGACTTATCGAAAAGAATAAAGGAATAGATCTTGTTGGAAATGAACTGGTGCTGGTAGTTCCAAAGGACTCGAATAAAGGAATCAAAACTTTTAAAGACCTTACCAAAGTTGAAAAAATTTCTATTGGTACGCCTGAAACAGTACCAGCAGGACAATATGCTAAGGAAACGTTAGGAAATTTAAACGCTTGGAAAGATGTAGAATCAAAAATGGTATATGCCAAAGATGTTCGTCAAGTGCTTACATATGTAGAAACAGGAAATGTTGACGCAGGAATTGTTTATAAAACGGATGCGTTGAGTTCTTCGAACGTTAAAATGATTGCTTCTGCTAATGAAAATACACATGGGCCTATTATTTATCCAGCGGGTGTGATTAAGAAAAGTTCTCATCCAAAAGAAGCTGAACAATTTTACGAGTATCTCCAAAATGAAAAATCTATGCAAACTTTTGAAAAATACGGATTTAAAGCTCTTAATTAATTTATATGACATTCCCCTGCTTCTTCACATCTTAATGATTTTCAGCAACACTATAGATAAAAGCCTCCATTTGGAGGCTTTTATTAATGATTTAGGTATCGGAAATTCCTAAATTTTTGATTCTAATAATTCCAGCCACGTTCGTACTGTCTAGGACTGTCTATTTTCACCCCAAGTTGCTTAGCTGCTGTTCTTGGCCAATAAGGGTCACGCAGTAGTTCTCTAGCAAGAAGGATTAAATCAGCGCGATCATTCTGGAGGATTTCTTCAGCGTGTAACCCAGATGTGATCAGCCCGACCGCTCCTGTTGGAATTTGGACTTGATGCTTAATTGTTTCTGAGAGTGGTACTTGATAGCCAGGATAGGTTGGAATGCTTGCAGGTACTAATCCACCCGAACTTACATCAATCAAATCGACGCCCTGATCCTTCATCCAGCGACCTATCGTAACATAATCTTCGACACCTAAGCCATTATTATTGTAATCATTTGCCGTTACTCTAACGAACAATGGCCCATCCCAAACTGTTTTTACCGCTTCAATAACTTCTTTTAAGAAACGATAACGATTTTCCTCAGTACCACCGTATTCATCGGTCCGTTTATTTGTTAATGGTGATAAAAATTCATTGACTAAGTAACCGTGTGCTCCGTGAATTTCTATCACATCAAAGCCGGCCTGTTTCGCTCGTTGGGCTCCTTGTTTAAATGCTTCAATTGTTTCTTTAATTTCTTCTATCGTCATTTGTTTTGGTGTTTTCGATTTATCATCAAAGGCAATCGCTGATGGAGCCAGGATTTCTCCATCAACTCCAGCTTTTCTTCCAGCATGGGCAATTTGAATACCAATCTTAGTTCCGTGTTCTTTCACTAATTGAGTGAGCTTAGAGAAACCTTCCACATGTTCGTCGTTCCAAATTCCTAAATCGTAATTAGAAATTCGGCCTTGGGGAGTAACTG
The DNA here is from genome assembly GCA_963524115.1 of uncultured Bacillus sp. Taxonomy (GTDB): domain Bacteria; phylum Bacillota; class Bacilli; order Bacillales; family Cytobacillaceae; genus Bacillus_BU. The sequence goes on along the minus strand of CAURFY010000346.1, from coordinate 1,585 downwards.
CCGTGGCTTCAACAATGATCAATCCAACTTGGCCAACCGCACGGCTTACATAATGGGTAGTGTGCCAGTTACTCATTGTTCCGTCCTCTTTTACAGAAGAGTACATGCACATCGGGGCCATGACAACACGGTTTTTCAAGGTTAGCCCTTTAATTGAATAGGGAGAAAATAATTTTGCAGTCAAAATAAAAAAGCCTCCTTTTATTTCGTGAATCAAAAGATATCACTAGTATACCAGAGGCTTTTTTAGAATGTAATTTTATCTAATTGACTTTTGCTAAATATTTTGGGGATTAATTGTTATTTAACCGGATATAGTTCGTCACTTAGTGCGATTCCAAGTCGTTTTGATTGTGCAGTTGCTTCCTTAATACAATTAATAAATGCCTTTTGCACATCGAATGACTCTAACACGCGAATCCCCGCTTCTGTTGTGCCACCAGGACTGGTTACTTCAGCGCGCAATTGCTGGGAAGGTTTTGGTGATGTCGCGACCATTTCCGCAGCACCAAGAAGCGTTTGAACGATTAATCCTTTAGCAACTTGCTTGTCGAGTCCTATTTCATCGGCTCCTTTTTCCATTGCCTCAATCAGGTAATAAATATAGGCTGGACCGCTACCTGAAAGTCCAGTAATGGCATCAATCTGACTCTCTTCCACAAAGGTGGTTAACCCAACTGTTTCAAAAATTGTTTGGACAATTTCTTTTTGACGATCGGAAACATGTGGATTAATTGCTATCCCGGTTGCTGATTTGCCAACTGTTGCTGATGTATTTGGCATTGCTCTAACAACTGGTAACTTCTTTTCAGCAAGCAGTTCAATGTTTTCAATCGATACACCTGCTAATACACTAATCAACATTGTATTTTCAGTTAAATAGGAGCGGATTTGTGAAATAGCAGTAGCGGTATCTTTTGGCTTCATGGCTAAAATTACTGCATCAGCATTCTCCAACAGCTCACTTAACTCATAAGTGCCGTTAACTCCATATTTTTGGTTGAGTTTGTCTAATTTTTCTTGATTGTTTCGGTTCGTCACCCAAATTTGTTCACCAGTAAGCAATTGACTTTCGACAATCCCGGAAATCATCGCTTCTGCCATCGAACCGGCGCCAATAAATGCAAGTTTTTTCATGTTCTTTTTTACCCCTTTATTTTAAAAAATTTAGTGATCAAAATACAATTAACTAAAAAGGCCCTTCGCCCGTAAAAAGGACGAAAGGTCTTAGCTTCCGTGGTACCACCTTCATTCACCTTTTAAAAAATACTAAAAAGGTGCAGCTCAACTCCGTTAACGTCGGATTCACGTTTAGGTTTCCCTAACAGCTCGTATGGTAGGTTCAATGGGAAGGGGACGGTGAAGCTTTTCAGCTAGAGGCTTCACTCTCTTACGTCTTTTTCCATTTACTGGTCATACTCATAGCTTATTTTCAAAAGTAAATTTTAATTGTGATTATGCAAGATGAATAGCTTATCTGTCAAGTAATTGCTGAAAGAATTTTCTTATTTTTTTGGCTCTAATAAAATTGAATGTTGATTTCCGTTCCAGGCGCTTCGCGCACCTTAGGGGCGGGCGGTGAGCC
>CAURFY010000345.1:0-3521 GCA_963524115.1 uncultured Bacillus sp. | reverse complement strand
CAATGCAATCAACCAGGGATTCGCATATGGTAAAGAAATTTTGAGACTGGCAGCTAAAAATGCTGGTAGCCATGTCCACATTGCATAAAGCTCCCACATATGTCCAAAATAACCATAGTTGGCCAGCATTACAGGTTTATTGACTATCACCTTTTTTATTAATTGAAAAGAAAAGGACGATTTTCCTGATTCACCTGGAGCATCCTTTAAAATCCGATCCACAATATATGCAGAAATAATGGCCAAAACAGAAGTAATCAAAATGACCATCTTCCAATTAACAGCAGAAAAAAATAGGATAACAAAATGAGGCAATGAAGAACCTAAAGTTAGTGCTGCGATTAATATACCAACAGCTAAGCCCCGTTTTTTAGGAAACCATTGTGTTAAAATTTTAACAGCTGTTGGATACACGCCTGCTAGTGTTACCCCAGTAAGTATCCGTAGAAAAATACCTAAAATAGCATTGTCAGCCATGATGAGAACTCCATTTACTACCGCACCAATAGTAACGGAAATGGCAAATACCTTGCGGGGATTAAATTTGTCAGCTATTCCAAAATAGGAACTAACTAAGGCTCCAACAACAAAACCAATAGGTACTGCAGCTGATACCCATGCTTCGGTAAACGTGGTTAAACTCCATATACCCTTCAATTCAGGTAAAATAACGGAAGCGCTAAACCATAAACTTAAAGCAAATAATTCAGAAACAGCAATCCAAAATAATGCTGTCCATTTACCTGTTTTCAAAATAACATCTTCCTTCTATATATTAAGAGTCATAGCTTATCATTTATGTAATCAAGATTCCGTATGATAATTTGCTATTTTTATATAATATATCAAGTTCCTTCAAAAGAAAATGTTATATCCGTTTAACTTATTTCCATGGAGTAATATCTAACTGTTGATGCTTATTAAATATACCTGGATAGATCAGAAAACCCAGAATAATAGCTGTTAAAGACGCAGCTGAAAGAATCATAAACACAATCAAAAGCTGAAATCGAACAGCCTGTACAGGATCTGCACCAGCAATGATTTGCCCAGTCATCATGCCAGGGAGTTGAACAAGACCAATTGTTTTTTGGCCTTCAATTGTAGGGATTAGACTTGATCGAATCGATTGTTTTAAGATGGGATAAATAGACTGTTTGACGCTTCCTCCCAATGACAATACGAGTAAAACTTCCTCTTTCCTCATCTCCAATTCCCCTTTTAATCGATTTAAGAAGAGGTTTGCAATGACCATGGAGTTTCCGATAATCATACCGCTGATTGAAATAATGTAGGATGGTGTTGCTGGCACAATCCGTAATCCTAATAGGAATCCTTGGGTAATAATTTCTACAATTGAAATGGTGAGGAATATAATCCAAAATATATGCGGCAAGCCTTTACCTCGTTTGGCAGCACTTTTAGCGGCAACACTAATCATAACTAACAGCATTAAAATCACCACGAGTGGGTGATTGAAACCAAAAACTATTTTTAAAATATATCCGACGATTAGTAATTGTATGGTAGCACGGATACTCGTTATGATTAAATCTCGTCCGAGTCCAAGTTTGAAACTTAGTGATAGAAATAGGGCAATCATTACAAAACCAAAACTTAATAAAATAGCAAATAAGCTCATCTGTATTCCTTCTTCATATCTAAAAATTGTTTTGTCCGTTCATCTTTTGGCACGGTGAAAAATTGTTTGGTTGCTGTAGCTTCAATTATTTTTCCACCGACAACAAGCCAGGTTTGATCTCCAACTCGTTCTGCTTGTGATAAATCATGGGTAACCCAAAGGATGGTCGTATGGCGTTCCCGGTTTATTCGTAATATGAGCTCTTCCACCTCATGTGATGCTGAGGCATCAAGTGAAGAAGTAATTTCATCTAAAAGCAAAACAGATGGATCATTAACAAGAGTTCTGGCAAGTGAAAGTCTTTGTCTCTGTCCCCCAGAAAGTTCTTTTGCTTCCCGGATTAACAGGTTATCATCGAGACCAACATACTCCATGTATCTGCTTGGATTCCCTAACAGCTTACCTTGCAATTTGGCTGGGAGGCTCAGGTTATCTAATGCAGTTCCTTTTAACATTGGGGCATCCTGAAAGGCAATACCAACGTGACACCTTAGCTCACGTATATTCCATTCCCGAATTTCCTTTCCATGAATATGGATTTCTCCTTCATCAGGAGTTTGTAGTAAATTGCATAATGATAAAATAGTACTTTTCCCTGATCCGGAGGGACCAACAATCGTGACAATCGACCCTTTTTTAACCTCTGCATTAATTCCATTAAGTATAGAGACTGTTTCGTTACTATTAATAAAAGTTTTGCTGACATTTTTTAATTCGATTTCTACTTTCATAATATGTTCCTCTCAATCTTCATCCTAAAAAGGGTCTCCTGTGATATTTTTACCGAAAAGATTTTTTATGAAAATTCTCAATATATGTAAATAATATTTCACCTGAAGCTGCAATTTGGGCACCACCCCGGAGGTTCAAAACCATCGCCTGATATGGTTCAGGCACCCAAATATAATGATGAATATATTCGTCCACAAGGTTAAATCCACAAGTTTCCCAGAACTTAATACGGTCCAGGTTTACTGGAGTTTGCTCGGATTCTGCCTCAAGCAATATATGATTGTAAACATTTTGTAAAATTGCCCATTCTTTTATGTATGAAAAAAATTCTTTACCGATTCCACGTCCTCTCAAATCATTTTTAACTGCCATATAGTCAATTATTAGAATTCGTGGTCCCTTAATCAAACCAGTCAGCGCCATCGCTATCACTTCGTTATCTTCGAATGCAACATGTAGAAAACAAAGATGTTTATTAAACATATTATGGATTATTTTTTCAGGCTTGCCGCCATGACCCGCAAATGCCTCATTATATATTTTTTTTACCTTCTGCCATAATGTTTCATCCCAATGATTGATTGAAATAAATTGCAATTGTAATAACCTCCTATGCATTATCTAATAACCATTATGCAACATGGTTGGATTCTAATGCTCTTTTCTATATCGGTATTCCCTTCAATGAAATGTATATTTTATCTAATTACAATCATTACTTTTCTCGGGATTTGTTACTATTCATTGTACTCTTTTAAATGGAAGAAAATAATAAAAGGTATACTGCCCCCATTAAATGCAGTATACCATTATTAATTTTCATTTATATTTGTTTTTTGAATATGAGAAATCAAGCAAAAGAACTGAAAATTAATGGATTGCCTGAACTCATTAAAAACGAATCTTTTGTCCTTGAATATTTAAAACCTGTGTCCTTACCGACGACCGAAAAAGCTTGAACTACTTGTTCGACGGCTTGAACGACGACTTGACCGTCGGCCTGAACGACGACTTGACCGACGGCTTGAACGACGACTTGAACGGCGACTTGAACGACGACTTGACCGGCGGCTTGAACGACGACTTGAACGGCGACTTGAACGACGACTTGAACGACGACTTGAACGACGACTTGAACGACGACTTG
>CAURFY010000344.1:0-3532 GCA_963524115.1 uncultured Bacillus sp. | reverse complement strand
GGACCCATCATGCCAGCAAGAAAACAGCAAAAGAGGAAGAGGAAAGTGATTATATTGGTTTTGACTTCTGCAGTAGCTTTGATGAGGGTACCGATGCTGGTGCCGAGTGAGATACCGGCGAGGGAACCTAGGGTGGAAATCAGGAGGATACGAGGTAGGTTGTTGCCGTAGTCGATTTTGAGAATGAAGATATTGAAGAGGAAAATTGCAGTAAGTAGGACGAGATGGGTGAGATAACAACTGAGGAAACTGCTGAGAATGAGGACTGGTTTTTTGGCGGAAGAGACTGAAAGGCGTTTGCCGCGTTCGCTCATGTTGGCGAGCATTGAGGAGATGGTGAACATGGAAATGAAGGCGCCGGAGAGACAGGCCATAGCGATGAGGGAATAATATTCGATAACAGTATAATCAAGGACTTTATCAGAAGTGGAGTGAAAATCGATGGTATTTTCACTAAGATCCTTGAGTTTATGGCTAAGATTTTGACTGATGCTTTGACCGATTTCGGATTGTAGTTCTTTAATGTTTGGCTTTTGGCCGGATTTAATTTTGGATCTTATTGCGGATTCAATATTTGTTTCTAGGTTGACAAGTTGCTGTTCGTAGATTGGGCGCTTATCGTTGATGGATTCGACAATTTTTTTAAGAATAGTCTCTTTTACTCCTGGGGATTTGAAGGTTAAGACTGGTTTTTGCTGTTCTATTTGTAGAATGCCGCTTATAGATTTGTTTTCGAGAAGGGGATTAGCAGATTCTAAATCATTAACATATGTGACATTTAGAATAGGAGATTGGTCTTTTTTGCTATGGGTGTCGGATTTTTCAAGGCTGGAAATGGCATTTGAAAAATAAAGATCGTTTTTATAATTTTCATCATTAATTATGGCGACTTTGATTGCTTGAAACGAACTACTTTGCTGCATATTGGAAAAAGTCATGCGAAAAAGGATTCCCATAATGAGAATGAAAATAAAATTCCAGAAAAGAAGAGACTTATTTCTTGAGAGGATTTTGATGTTGTATTTAAAATTATGAAGGAACATGTTAATCCCTAAGGGCTTTGCCGGTTAATTCTAGAAAAACATCGTTAAGGGTAGGCCCTTCGACGACTTTTGTTTTGGTTTTGGCAAGTTTTTTGAGTTCTTCAACGGTACCGCTAGCAATAATTTGTCCATTATCAATAATAATAATACGGTCGCAAAGCTCTTCAACCTCTTCCATGTAGTGCGTTGTGTAAATAATAGTGGCGCCGTGATCGCGAAGTTTTTTAATGTCATTTAGGATATTGTTGCGACTCTGGGGGTCAACAGCGACGGTTGGTTCATCGAGGAAAATTAATTCTGGCTTATGAGCGATGCCACAGGCAATATTAAGGCGACGAAGCAAACCACCGGAAAGTTGCTTTGGGCGATATTTTTCGAATTTTTCGAGACCGACGAGTTTAATGGCGTCTTTGATATAGGATTTTCTAGTATTTTTGTCTTTTACATATAGTCCACAGAAATAATCGATATTATCGTAAACGGTGAGTTCGTCAAAAACAGCTACTTCTTGGAAGATGATGCCAATTTTTTGCTTGATGGAATAGGCGTCTGGACGCATTGATTTGCCGAAGATCTTAATATCACCAGAGTCAAAGTCTAGAAGTGAGAGAATGCAGTTTATAGTCGTGGTTTTGCCTGAACCGTTTGGTCCAAGAAGCCCTAGAATTTCGCCTTTTTTAACACTGAACGAAAGACCATCGACGGCGGCGTGGTTTTTATATTTTTTGACAAGATTTTTGACCGAAACAACTGTATCCATGCAATTATTGTATCAAAAAAAATAGTTTTATGAATTTTTGACTTGTGGGATATTTAATCTCGAAGATTTATTTTAGAAAATATGGTTTCAATGTCAGATATTGTGATGTTTGACCAATATTCTTTAGTGACAATAAAACCGCTTGAGATAATTAATTCTTCGTCTAAAATTGAACATCCTTTAGTTTGAAGCTGCCTGTGAAATTTATTAATGAATCCTGAATTTTTAATTTCGTTTAACGAGGTATTTAAATATTCTAAGAGGTTCGGGGAAAATTTTTTTGCGGTTTTTAGGAGACGAATTTGTTTTTTTAGACCAATATAATTTGGATTTATCTGATAATCTGACCACTGTTCGTGAGTAATATAGGTAACAAAATCTGGAAAGATATATATGTATGGATCGAGGACGTTTGAGATAGAGTTGATAATTGCACTGGCTAAGGGTTTTAGATGATTTTCTGTAATTTCTATATCGATGATAAGATCTTTTTCTATAAAAGAATCAGGTGATTTATGAGAGAGGGAAAGATATTGAGTTTTATAAGTGCAATCTTTAGATTTGATGGGCGATGTAATGTTTTTTATGGGTGTTGATTGATGGAGATCTAAAATTTCTTGAGTGAGAGAATTAAGATCATAAGTGGCGTTGCGTTGCTTATCGCAACTAATTCGGGAAATTGCACGAATAATGTTTGATTGCTCAATCGTAAATTGAGTTGAGTCATCAGTGAGGTTTATTAAATTATTGGTACTAGAAAAAACTACAATTCCGTCATAGTTATCAGCGGTAAAATTCTCATCGAGTGAATTCAGGATGTGTTTTTCTTTTAGTTGAGTATAAAAATAATCGCTAAAAAGATGCTGGTATAGATTACCTAGCAGACGAGTGTTTGCTTGTTTGATTATAGTATCGAGATTGCTCATTGATTTATTATTTATCTAGCTTAGTATGTAAATCAATTTAATTCTGCTTCTAGAACTTATTTTGCTTTATTTTGTTCTTCAATTACTCTTGTTGGCACATCCAAAATGAAGTTATGGGTTTTGAAATATATATCTTCAAGGTATTTGAACCAGAAATTATTTACAATGATGGAAATAATAACAAGGACGATGGAAGTGATAGAAAGAATTAATGGTAGTTTATTATTTTTTTCTTTGTTGGTATTTTGTGCCACTTGATTATTCTCCTTATTTTATGAAAAATGAGCAGTTTTATATCGTGCTCAGAATATGGGTATTTAGCGATAGTTAATTACAATACCTCACTTTCTAATGTACTAGCCAATAGGTTTTGTTAAATTATAACATAAGAAATTTTATATTTTACGAGAGCTAGTATACTAGAGGTAAATGAATATTAAAAAAATACTACTGGTTGAGGATGAAAAAATTGCAAGAGAGGGGGTGCGTGATTTTTTGATTTCCAGAGGATATTTGGTAACAGAAGCCGTGGACGGGGAAGAGGCAGTCAAAAAGTTTTACGAGTCCGAGCAGAGTGTATTTGATTTAGTAATTTTGGATGTGATGTTACCAAAAATGAATGGGATTTTGGTACTGAAGGAAATAAGAAAGAGGAGTAAGGTGCCAGTTTTGATGCTGACGGCACTTAGTGATGAGGGGACGCAGCTAGCGAGTTTTGATAAGTTGGCAGACGATTATCTATGCAAACCTTTTTCATTATTGATTCTTGAGAAAAGAATTGAAGCGTTAATGAGGCGATTAAA
>CAURFY010000343.1:0-3538 GCA_963524115.1 uncultured Bacillus sp. | reverse complement strand
TCCTCGACCTGCTTAATTCGAATGATATCTTCAAAGGGGAGAACGTTATTACCGAGAATTTCATATGGAGGGTAATCCATATAGATATATTGATATTCACTTGCGTTGCGTTTAACACCCGTTCCGTGTAGCATTTTTAAAAAGCCAAGCTGAAGCTCCTCCGGACGCAGTGCAAACACATCATTAAAGGTTTTTCGGAAGCTTTCATAATTTTCCCCAGGGAGCCCATACATTAAATCCAGGTGTTGATCGATTGTTCCACCTTCTTTGATCATGGTCACTGTTATTGTAAGCTTGTCAAAATTGTGCTTTCGGTTTACAAGTTCATTAGTGAGGTCATTGGTTGATTGAACGCCGATTTCAAACCTAAATAAACCTGGAGGCGCGGATTCATTTAGAAATTGAATAAATTCAGGGCGCATAATATCAGCGGTAATTTCAAATTGAAACACCGTCCCAGGAACATGTTCATCAATTAGAAATTGGAATATGTCCATGGCGTAGCTCCTGCTTATGTTAAATGTACGGTCAAGGAACTTAATTGTTTTCGCACCGTGTTTCATTAAATAACGGAGTTCCTCTTTAATTTTCTCACGATTAAAATAACGGACACCTACCTCGATTGAAGATAGGCAAAACTGGCAACTGAATGGACAGCCGCGACTTGTTTCGATATATACCACCCGTTTTGAAAGATGAGGGATGTCCTCTTCGAAGCGGAAAGGAGATGGAATCTCATTAAGGTCAATTTTATTGACGTCCTTATTTATTTTCACAACGTTCCCCTCACGATAGGCTAAGCTAGGGATTGTTTCAAACCCATTGGAGTTATTTAGATGTAAGAGCAACTGTTTAAACGTTGCTTCTCCTTCACCCATAACAATAAAGTCAAATTCAGGTACCCGATTTACCCATTCCTCAACATCATAGGAAACCTCTGGTCCCCCAACAATAATATGAAGGCTTGGTTTGATTTTCTTAATCATTTGAATAACCTTTATTGTTTCTTCGATGTTCCAAATATAACAACTAAAACCAATGACATCAGGATTCCTTTTGATTAAATCAGTAACAATACTCAAAGTAGGATCCTTAATTGTGTATTCAGTTATCTCAACATTGAATTCTGGTTCACTATACGCTTTTAAGTATCTTATGGCTAAATTCGTGTGAATATATTTTGCGTTAAGAGTGGTACAAATAGTTTTCATTAAAGCTGCTACCCCTTTTATAAAACATTTTTAAACTCCTGCTATTATAGATTATTATAAACGATATTGATATATTGAAACCCACTCCAAAAGAAAAAAGCATTCCCTAGGAAAGGGAACGCTTTTAATAAATATTGTTGCTTAAGGAATCATCCAAGTAAGAACAGTACTTTGTAAGAAAGTCATTACACAAATGATCAAGACAAGGATGAAGCTATATTTCAGCGTGAATCGTAATAGTTCACTTTCTTTACCTGCTAATCCTACAGCGGCACATGCAACAGCAATTGATTGTGGAGAAATCATTTTTCCTGTTACACCACCAGAAGAGTTAGCTGCAAGCGCTAATACTGGGTGCATACCTACTGACTCTGCAGTAATCTTTTGTAGATTTCCGAATAAAAGGTTTGCAGATGTGTCTGATCCAGTAATAAATACGCCGAGCCAGCCTAGTAAAGGTGAGAAGAATGGGAATAATTTCCCAGTTTTAGCTAATGACATACCAAGTGTTGTACTCATTCCAGAAGCGTTGGTTACATAAGCGAATCCAACAACAGATGCAATTGTAATGATAGGGAACTTTAATTCATTTAATGTTTCCCCGAAAGTTACAAACCAGTTGCTCCAAGAAATACTTGTAATAAATTTTGTAATGATACATGCAATTAGAATTGCTGTACCAGCAGCTGCTAATACTTCAATCTTATAAACTGCAGCAATTGGTACGCCAGTAGCGTTCATAATTTTGTTATTTATTCCTGGTACTTCAGGCATAAATGTTAAGGCATGACCGATTGAATTTACAACTTTAAGAACGGCATTTGTTCCTTCATAGTGACCAGCTAGTGCTAGCTTAATTGTTGGAATACCCCATACAGATATAACAGCAGTTAATACTAAGAATGGAGACCAAGCTTTAAATACTTGTCCGCCACTATAGGTTTGCGTTGTTTCTTGTACCTTTTTAGCGGTAGCTGATGAAGCAGCCATTTCTTGTTCAGCAGCAAAGCGGAAAATTGTTTTTGGTTTCCAAAATTTTAAGAAGATTGCTAAAGCAAATAGAGATACTAGTGCTGATAAAATATCTGGAAGTTCTGGTCCGATAAAGTTTGAAGTTACATATTGTGTTATTGCAAAAGAGAATCCAGAAACTAGAATTGCTGGTAGTACTTCTAGAGCACGTTTGAAGCCAGCCATAATGATAACAATGAACAAAGGAATAAAAGCAGAAAGGAAAGGTAATTGGCGTCCTACCATTTTTGAAATTTCCATAGCTGCAATACCAGTAGGACCTTCCATTGCAATGATCGGAATACCAATCGCACCAAATGCAACTGGAGCTGTGTTGGCAATTAAACACATTCCTGCAGCATAAAGTGGGTTAAAGCCAAGTCCTACTAGTAGTGCAGCAGAAATTGCAACCGGTGCACCGAATCCAGCAGCACCTTCAAGGAAAGCTCCAAATGAGAACGCTACCAATAATACTTGTAAACGACGGTCTTCAGTAATTGAAAGCACTGAGCTACGAATGATATCGAATTGACCTGTTTTTACAGTGATTTTATAAAGGAAAACTGATGTTACGATAATCCAGCCGATTGGTATAATCCCATAAACTGCCCCTTGTGAAGCGGACATAACGGCCATACCTACTGGCATTTTAAATGCTAATACAGCAACGATAATTGCTACTAAAAGAGTTGTTAGACCTGCAATATACCCTTTCATTCTCTTAATGGCTAATGCCCAGAAGAAATAAAGAATTGGAATAAGAGCAACCAAAGCAGATAATAAAAGATTATCTCCAACAGCAGTATAATTTTGTGTAAACATGATACTCCCCCAAGTAGTTAAAGTGTTTTGCATTAATCCTAAATATCTTAAAACTCATCTCCTTTCAGTAATTAGTAGTAAACGCTTTCAACATTACGCAAAATCTAAGATGTTTGGTCATCGGATGATTAGATGATGACCGGTTAAGTCGAATTATAGGATGTATTTGTCGAAAAAACAACATAAATTTTTATTTTTTTTTTAGGTAATTTTTGGACCACACGTCTTTTCTCCAGTATAATTTGATTTGGAGATATTATTGATGAAAATTTTAAATATTTTAAATATATGGTTTTTAGGGAGTTTTATTCAGAGAGAAGGGGGATTTATGAAGTATAAACAAATTAAACAAACAAAAATTTATGAAGAGGTTGCAGATGCTGTCCATGATAAAATTAAATCGGGTGAATTAAAACCAGGGGACAAGCTAGATTCTGTCCAACAACTAGCAGAAAATTTTTGTGTAAGTAGATCGGCGGTGAGGGAGGCATTAA
>CAURFY010000342.1:0-3579 GCA_963524115.1 uncultured Bacillus sp. | reverse complement strand
ATATGATTATGGTAGGTTTTGGGATGGGATTTTCATTTTCATTATTACCGACAGCCTCAATTCACAACCTAGATCCACGCTATCGTGGTTCTGCAAACTCGACCAACTCCTTTTTACGGTCACTAGGTATGACCTTAGGTGTCACGATATTTGGAACCATCCAACACAACGTTTTTACTGATAAGCTTAAAGAAGCTTTTAAAGGAATGCAAGGAGCCGGTGGTCAAGGTGGAGCAGGCATGTTTAATATGAATGACCCACAACAAATATTCCAAGCTGACCAACGTGCAAAAATTCCTGGATTTATTTTAGACAAAATCGTCAATGCTATGTCAGATTCAATATCATCTATTTTTATGTTGGCACTAATTCCCGTTGTCCTTTCGGCGATTACCATCCTGTTTATGGGAAAGGCAAGAATAGAACCTGCAAAAAAAGTGGAAAACTAACCCCACTCTTAAACACAAAACACCGGATATTATTCGGTGTTTTTTTCATTTTACTCTTAAATTATTAATAAGTACCTTTTTTATCCGACAAAAAAGAATAAAAACATAGGACAAACGACAAAAATAGGTAGGAAGATTGGTAAGACAGGAAAAAATTGTCGAGCATATGTTCTTGATAATCCTTGTTTTGGAGTCATATAATAGTAACAATATCTTTAGAGTTCCACGATTTCTATTTCCTTAATAGACATCTTCTCTTACTTTAGCCAATCTAAAGTAATCCATTAATTTTTTTTTAGCCTTAGTTGTATCCCTCAACTACTGCGGTAATATTCCCGCAACCCAAACTGCTTAGAAGTCTTCTTCTATTCAAAAAATCTATCAAACCTGTCTTTAACAAAAAATGATGAAGGGAGTAATAAATTATGATAAAGGTAACGGTGACTGTTAATTATCTCGGAAAGAACTATGTAACAAATGTTTTAACAGATAAAGAAGAAAAAGAAGATGTAATTAAACAGGTAGCATTTGAACAAGTAAAAAGACAGTGGTCTCATTAATAAGAAAACCACTTAGTAAACATCACATTGTTTCACTCCCCCCCTCTTTATCGAAACCCATTGAGTATAATCAGCCATGCCTCGATAAAGAATAAAGGGGAGGAGGCATATGTTTAATGATTTTATTGAATGATATTTTCAACGCTCAGAAAAAAATGCAAGGAATGATTCATAAAACCCCACTTGATTTTTCCAAAACGTTTAGTTCTCTAGCCAAAAATGAAATCTATTTAAAACTTGAAAATCTCCAAAAAACAGGTTCCTTTAAAGTTAGAGGTTCCTTTAATAAAATGAGCTCTCTTAAAAAAGATGAAATACAAAAAGGGGTAATCGCTGCTTCCGCAGGAAACCACGCTCAAGGAGTGGCCTTCTCGAGCCATTTATTAAATATTCCATGTACAATCATTATGCCTAAAGGTGCACCCCTGAGCAAAATACAAGCGACTAGACATTATGGTGCAGAGGTTGAATTACACGGCTCAGTTTTTGATGAAGCCTTAGATTATGCCCTAGAATTAAAAGAAAGATCTGGGGCGGCTTTTGTCCATCCCTTTGATGATTATCTTGTTATTGCAGGACAAGGAACAGTAGGTCTAGAAATCCTCGACCAACTTCCTGAAGTAGAAGTAGTCGTCTGCCCCGTTGGAGGTGGAGGCTTAATTGCTGGACTCGCCCTTGCTATTAAAGAATTAAAACCATCAGTAAAAATCTATGGCGTAGAGGCGCTTGCCTGTCCAAGCATGAAACAATCTTTACACGAGAAAAAAGTGGTATCTATAAATTCGATGCCTACCATGGCTGATGGGATTGCTGTGAAAAAACCAGGTGAGCTTACCTTTCAAGTGGTTCAAAAATACGTCGATGAGATTTTCTGTGTTGACGAAATGGAAATAGCCAGAACAATGCTCATGATTCTTGAACGTAACAAACTTCTTGTTGAAGGGTCAGGCGCTAGCTCACTAGCCTCTCTTCTTTATCAAAAAATTCCGATTGAAGGTAAAAAAACCGTGGCCATAATAAGTGGTGGAAATGTTGATGTCAGTTTTATTTCACGGATAATTGAACGTGGAATGGTTGAAGCTGGGAGATTTGTTCATTTTGGTCTTTCACTTAAAGACAAGCCCGGCGAACTCGAGAAACTTCTCAGTATCATTACCTTATTAGAGGCAAATGTTTTGAACCTCTCCCTCGAACACATGGGCGAAAAAATCTATCCAGGGTATGCAGTACTTCAATTATCCTTGGAAACCAAAAATCACCCACATGTTGAACATATCTTCAAGGAGCTAATTAGCAAAGGATATGATATTATCCAATGACTACTCTCCTTCTTTGACAAACCCCACGTATACTCTATGCGGGGTTCTTTCATTTACAAGAATGAATTCACCCCAAACACATATATTGTATGATTACAGCTTTTTCCCGAAAGGAGAAGGAATTGATTGAATCACATCTGGGGTGTTGACTCGGCGAAAACTGTTGACCAAGAATTTTATGACTGTGTCTTACAACAATTTGGCAAACCGTTATTTTGGGGTAGGAATTTAGTTACAGTGCCCAATGCTGCAAACGGATTAACTAGAGAAGAAATTTCTTTACTCAGGAATAGCGGTACGAAAATAATGGCGATATATAGCAATTTTACAAGTGCAACCGGGGAACGTCAGGGGAAAACCATCGCAAAAAACATGATTTACCATGCCAAAAGACTAGGGTTTCCAAAAGGGAAAATCTTATTCGCAAATATTGGAAGGAATTTTGACATGGATCCTTACTGGATTTACGGATATATCAATACGTTGCATAATAGTGACTATAAAGCAGGAATCTACTTTGATCCAATAAAAAAAAGTTTCCAACAGGTATACTGTGAGGCAATTTCTAAAAATAATGAACTAGCGAACCAGGTGGTTTTATGGAGCGCAAGACCAGAAACTGGAGTCTCAAAGGCTATAAACCCACCAAAATTCAGACCTACGAAACCTCACTGTCTCGCTAATGTTTGGGGCTGGCAATATGGAAGAGATGCCAAAGAATGCCCCATTTCAACTAATTTAATTAATTTAAGATTATATGATCTTTTATGGTAAAAATGAATGTTTTGATTTTTATCATCTTAAGTTTCATATATATGCCTACCGATATACCGGTAGGCATTTTTATTTACCAGATCTGGTCACAGATGGTGATGAAAAATACTACGATTACCATTTTGTCTATGTTATTCTATAAGCATAATAATGATTCACATTTATTTGGGATTAATACAAAATGTTAGGAGTTTCAACTATGAAAGATTATGAAATATTATTCTTAGATATGGATGGTACCATATTGCGACCCGACCATACTATAGAAGAATCGACGATCACTGCAATTCACGAAATGCAAACGAAAGGAATCGAAGTCGTTTTAGCGACAGGTAGGCCTCTTCATGAAATATTAGGCACAGCAAATGACCTTAAAATTGACTCTTTTATTGCCTACAATGGGGCATTCGCCGTTTATAAAGGACAGGAAGTTTTCAAAGAATATATGCAACAAGAGATTGTTAGTGAGTACTTAAA
>CAURFY010000341.1:0-3591 GCA_963524115.1 uncultured Bacillus sp. | reverse complement strand
CGTGTTGTTAGCTGCTGAGGCTTTACAAAAATAGAACAGTGAAAAGCGCCTTGGTCAGTAGTTGACCAGGGCGCTTTTTGATGTTGTTTAGTTGGTGTTGGTGTTGGATGTGTGCTGAAATTTGTCTAAATTGTGGAATCGGCAAATAAAACGTGAAATCGGCAAATAAAACGTGAAATCGGCAAATAAAATCCGAAATCGGCAAATAAAATCCGAAATCGGCAAATAAAATCCGAAATTGGCAAATAAAACGCAATAATCGGCTAATAAAACGTTTTGCGCCCGTTCTCAGGCCGTGTTTAGTTAAAAAATCTAGTTAAAATCAGCTAAAATCTCTTCTAAAGTAAATTTCAAACCATGAAATACAAATAATCCGGCCATTGCAGCTGGATAACCGACACGATTTCCTGATTCATCGGGTAGTAATCCTTTAGCTAGCTTTAAATCAATAAAAACATCCGCCAACTTGGTTAAATCGTCAACTGCCATCTTCTTATCCACAAGGCCTGCCGCCTCCACATCCGTAGCGACAGCTACAAAAGGGATACCTTGTGCAACGAGACTTTGCGCCAACGCAATTGCATCGCCATCATTTGAAAATCGAGAAAACAACACAACCCGATCAGCCACGGTTATATCCTGAATATCATCCCACTTTTTCACAAACGCTAATGGCTCGGCGCCATAACAAGCTTCCATTTCAACCGCTCCCATTTCTCCAAAGCCGCAAATATAAATGGCTCCTGCGGAAGAGGCAGCAGCTTGAGCTAACAACCTGGCCCCATCCTCAAAAGAAAACTCATTTTGTTCTTGAATCCTTTTAAATAAGCCTGCTAATTGCGTCGAAAACATCTTTAACATAGTGTCTAGTTCACCCCAAAACTGTAGTTATTCTATTCCGATTATAGTATGTCTGCAAAAAAACGTAAAATATGTCGAAACATTATTAGGGTAAAATCAATCAGGAATAGACGATAAAGCAGGAAATGGACCAACAAAAATCGAAATATAACAATTGACGTAAAATAGGATTTATTTTTAAGAAAAGAGGTGGATTGCATGAAAGGGAAAGTTTTAATCGTAGACGATCAATTCGGAATCAGAATTTTGCTAAATGAAGTTTTGCAAAAGGAAGGTTATCAAACATATCAGGCAGCTAATGGCGTCCAAGCCTTGGAAATTGTCGACAAAACCCCGCCAGACTTAGTATTACTGGACATGAAAATTCCAGGAATGGATGGGATTGAAATATTAAAACGAATGAAGGTCAAAAATCCAGACATTCGAGTCATTATTATGACGGCATATGGTGAATTAGATATGATTCAAGAAGCGAAAGATCTTGGGGCGCTAACCCATTTTGCCAAACCGTTTGATATCGATGATATTCGCGCTGCAGTGAAGAAATATATCCCGGTTTCATCAAATTAAGTAACATTTTATCAGTAAAACTCGAAGTAAGCGTTTGCTTTATGAACAATCAGAAAAACACGGTTTGAAGCATAGCAATTCCTTTTCCTTTTTGGTATTATACTTATGAATATCGATAGGTCGCTTAGTTCTATTTTTTTTGAATCTTAACAAACTTACATATTCACTAGGGTAATGGGTTACCCTGTAAAAGAAATACTGCTCTTGTTTAAAGCGACTGTAATCATCAATAAGGAGGAAAAAGAATGCCTTTAGTTTCAATGACTGAAATGCTAAACAAAGCAAAAACAGAGGGCTATGCTGTAGGACAATTCAACTTAAATAACCTTGAATTTACACAAGCCATTCTACTAGCTGCCGAAGAGGAAAAATCACCAGTGATATTAGGTGTGTCTGAAGGTGCGGCTCGTTATATGGCTGGTTTTAAAACGGTTGTTAAAATGGTTGAAGGTCTTATGGAAGACTATAAGATCACTGTACCTGTAGCAATCCACTTAGATCATGGTTCAAGCTTTGAAAAATGTAAAGAATCGATTGATGCTGGGTTTACATCTGTCATGATTGATGCATCCCATCATTCATTCGAAGAGAATATTGCGATCACTTCAAAAGTTGTTGAATATGCTCATGCCAAAGGTGTTTCTGTTGAAGCAGAATTAGGAACAGTTGGTGGGCAAGAGGATGATGTCGTAGCTGAAGGCGTTATTTATGCTGATGCAAATGAGTGCGTTGAGCTTGTGAAACGTACAGGAATCGACTGCCTTGCACCTGCATTAGGCTCTGTTCATGGTCCTTACAAAGGTGAGCCAAAATTAGGATTTAAAGAAATGGAAGAAATCGGTAAATTAACTGGTGTACCTCTTGTTCTCCATGGTGGTACTGGAATCCCATTAAAAGATATCCAACAATCCGTTTCACTTGGAACAGCAAAAATTAACGTAAATACAGAAAACCAAATTGCCTCTGCAAAAACAGTTCGTGAAGTATTAGCTGCAAAACCTAATGAATACGATCCACGTAAATATTTAGGACCTGCACGTGATACCATTAAAGCAACTGTTATTGGCAAAATCCGTGAATTCGGTTCTGCAGGCAAAGCATAATTCTGTTGTATAGATAGAAATTGAAACCGCCCTTTATTTAGTGGCGGTTTCAATTCATTTTAAAAAAACAAAATATTTGGTTCATACCATTATGATTGGGGGAAAAAGAAATGAAGTTTTTTATTGATACAGCAAATATAGATGAGATTCGTGAGGCCTATTCCTTAGGTATTTTATCAGGGGTTACCACTAACCCTTCGCTTGTTGCCAAAGAAAAAAATGTTTCGTTCCACGATCGCATTCGTGAAATTGCGGCGTTAGTACCTGGATCTGTTAGTGCGGAAGTGATTGCTCTTGATGCAGAAGGAATGATTAGAGAAGGGAAAGAACTTGCTGCGATTGCACCAAACATTACTGTTAAAATTCCAATGACACCGGATGGCTTAAAAGCAGTATTTGCTTTATCGCAAGCAGGAATTAAAACAAATGTCACGCTTATTTTCAGTGCAAACCAAGCGTTGCTAGCTGCAAGAGCAGGCGCCACTTATGTTTCACCATTTCTTGGTCGTCTAGACGATATTGGTCATGATGGTTTAGAATTAGTTTCGACAATCGCTGAAATTTTTGCGGTTCATGGACTAGAAACTGAAATCATTGCTGCTTCTATTCGTCACCCTCAACATGTAACGGAAGCTGCTTTAAGAGGGGCTCATATTGCAACAGTTCCTTTGAAGGTTATTTTACAATTAACAAAACATCCTTTAACTGACCAAGGAATTGAGGCATTTTTAAAAGACTGGAATGGTCGTCAATAAACAGTTTTTTAGTATAAACTATTGTTTTTATGTACAAAATTTTAGTGTTTTTCGCAATGACTTTTGCGATTGGAAAATGATACCTGTATAATAGGTGTTGGGTTCAGATATATATTGGAATTATAGGCATAAAGAAAAGCGGAAGCGCTCGCAGTTTCGAAGGCGCTGGAACCGGACAATCATTAAATTCACAAGCTTGTATTTTTTTATTTTTTGGCTGTGTTATAGCTCAATGTTTTTTTTTGAACAATGTTGATTGGAGTGGAGGGCGCGAAGACTCCTGCGGGAGCAGCGGGACAGGT
>CAURFY010000340.1:0-3593 GCA_963524115.1 uncultured Bacillus sp. | reverse complement strand
TGAGAATTCATATTAGTAAATATCGTATTACTTCATTTGTTAAAATGAAAAAATTAATCAACCCTGAAACAGCACATGGTAGGGATTTTATTGTAGCACTAGGGAAAAAATATATTTTTCCTAAAAGGGTCTTGACGAAATGAATTAATACTGATAACATTTTAAATTATCTTACAATAATTAAATAATTAGAAAGCTATGATTGCTATGGATCAAACTATAGCAGGAGCAGCTTCTGGAGAGATCGCAATTATTGCGACGCCGAAGGGTTCACAATCTCAGGCAAAAGGACAGAAGAGTACCGAATACTATTTATTATTCTCTCGTAGAATAGTAACTGATATTATTTGTTATTCTTAGCCTTGTTGAGATTGGAGATTTCCAATCTCTTTTTTTAGTGTTTTTTTAGTTGGTTCAATTTTTCATCTGCAAGAAAAAGAATAATCGTTAATATTTTTTACTATCAAATTAGATATGGGGGAATTACGTTGGCACAGCAAGAGTTAAAGCGGGATTTGAAAAATCGACATGTCCAATTAATCGCCATTGGCGGAACGATTGGAACAGGATTATTTTTAGGATCAGGGAAAGCGATCCAATTAGCAGGTCCTTCTATCATACTAGCCTATTTAATCGTTGGCATCGCCTGCTTTTTTGTCATGAGGGCTTTAGGCGAACTACTTTTATCAAATGCTGGGTACCAATCATTTACGGATTTTGCTGAGGATTATATTGGACCATGGGCAGGCTATGTAACTGGTTGGACCTATTGGTTTTGTTGGATTATGACGGCTATGGCTGATATAATCGCCGTTGGTGTATATATCCAATATTGGTTTGATATCCCTCAATGGGTACCGGCTTTAGCGGTTTTAGTTATATTATTGGGGCTGAATTTGCTGACTGTAAAACTTTTTGGAGAGTTAGAGTTTTGGTTTGCCATCATTAAAGTGGTAACGATTCTTGCCCTAATCGCTATTGGGGTTGTATTGCTTGTGATGGGTTTCAAAACAGATGCTGGAACGGTTTCGGTGAAGAATCTGTGGGAATATGGCGGACTTTTTCCAAATGGAGTATCGGGCTTCTTACTATCGTTTCAAATGGTTGTTTTTGCCTTTGTCGGTGTGGAATTAGTCGGGATATCAGCGGCCGAAACGGCAAATCCCAAAAAAAATATTCCATCTGCAATTAATAAAATTCCGTTGAGGATCCTGTTTTTCTATGTGGGAGCACTCGTCATTCTTTTATGCATAAACCCGTGGACGCAATTGAATGCGGCTAATAGTCCTTTTGTAAAGACATTTAGTTTAGTGGGAATTCCAATTGCTGCCGGAATCATTAATTTTGTTGTCTTAACATCAGCAGCTTCTGCCTGTAATAGTGGTTTGTTTTCAACAAGCCGAATTTTATATAATTTGAGCCGTAATGAACAGGGGCCAGCAAAATTTGCTAAATTAAATAAAAACCATGTTCCTAGTAGCGCTTTGTTTACATCAACGCTTGTCCTTTCCGGTGGAGCTCTCTTGAGTAAACTTGTTCCGGAACAAGCTTTTGGGATTGTGACGACAATAAGTGCGATTTGCTTTATATGGGTTTGGAGTATTATTTTGATTTCTCATATCAGATATTCTAAATCTCGCCCAGATTTACGGGAAAAATCGATTTTTAAAGCACCGCTCACACCATTTATTAATTATGCTGTGCTCACATTTTTTGCTTTTCTGCTAATTGTTATGTTATTTGCTGAAGCAACCCGTACCGCCTTATTAATGACGCCGCTATGGTTCGTACTATTATTTACATTGTATTCATTCAGAAAGAAAAAGGAAAAAGCGATAAGGCTAACTGCTTAAAAGAAATATTTTTTTCTATAATAGAATGTTGGAGGCCCTCTACTTTTTAACTATGTAGGGGGTTTTTATATCGTTTCCTCCACGGTATAATTGCACTTTAATAGGAAGTGAAAATAACGGAAACTTCAGGTGATAAAATGATCCATACATTTTTGGGTGAGACAATCAGTTTTGATATAGTTTATAAAAAACGGACAAGCATGGGGATTTATATAGATTTTTATGGAAATGTTGAAGTTCAGGTTCCTAAAGGAACTGCAGAAGAACAAGTGATTAAACTATTAGAGGGAAAATGGGAAATCATTCAGCAAAAAATAAAGGAAATGAAGGATAGATCTACTGGGGGCACGGAGAAGTTCTATAATGAGGGTGAATCCTTTCTTTATTTAGGAAACACTGTTTCCATCCTAATTTCCCAGGATATAAAAATCAAGAAAGACAAGGTTGTGTTGGAGGGTGATAAGCTTCATGTTTATGTGAAGGTGCATGAAGATGAGAAAATAAAACAGGCTTTAAAACGTTTTTATTTTCAAAAGTGTAAAGCGCTAGTAGAGAAACGGATTCAATTCTATCAAAGCAATTTTAAATTAAAACCGCGCTCGATCCGTATTTCTGATAATCATAGTACTTGGGGGACCTGTGATTCGATGCGACAGTTAACGTTCAATTGGAAGCTGGCGATGGCGCCAATGGAGGTGATTGACTACGTTGTTGTTCATGAAATGTGTCATATGTTACATATGAATCACGATCGATCCTTTTGGCGTCTTGTTGGTAAAATAATTCCCGATTATGAGAAGCGACAAAACTGGTTAACTTTATCGAGTTGGAAAATGAATGTTTAACTGATTTAGGTTATGATAAAGGGGAAGGATTATATAATAGAAGGAGTCGGGGCGATTGAAAAATACAGAAGAAAAAAGAACATTACCTGAGAATTATGAGGAATTAAAAAAACAGGCAAATCGAACGGCTGATTGGCGAGAACGACTCCATGCGGTGAATGAGTTAGGACAATGGAAGAATAAATATGTAATCGAGATCTTGATGCGATTAATGAAAAATGATGCTGTTTACAAAATTCAAGAAGCTGCTTATCAAAATTTGAAAAGATTAGGTGAAGATGTAGAGTTACCGCCACGGAAAAAAGGTGATTTGGTTAAAGATGTTTCTAAAGTTATCATAAGAATCAAAAAAAGTTTGCCAGAAGGTCATAGCTTTAGAGAGTTTAAAGAGAAATTACAGAAGATGAGACTAGATGTGTATGATACATACGAAGGCGACATGGGAGCCGATTTTGATAAGTGGCTTGAAACCAAGTGGGAAACTGTTTCTAAAAGATAGGATTACATAATGCTTCATAATCACATAAAGCCAAAAACCCGATTGCATTTAGTTGCAGTCGGGTTTTTGGTCTGTTGGGTACAGAATATATTCAAAAAGTGGGTGGGAAAGCAGTATTTATCTGTAAAGAATTGATTTTAGCATTAAATCAAATAATCCAACTTGATCTAAGACAATTAATAATGATAATCACTATCATATAATGATGTGAGTTAGTAAAAGAGCTATGTGGAATTTTTACCGAAAAAAATAAACAAAGGTAGTCTTTTTAAATTAGGCTGTTTTCTAAAAGATTGTTGTTTTTGAACGAGTTTTGAATTCGTACCGATTAAAATGAGGCGGATTGGAGCGGAAGGTGCTTGACTCCTGCGGGAGCAGCGGGACAGGTGAGACCCC
>CAURFY010000339.1:0-3594 GCA_963524115.1 uncultured Bacillus sp. | reverse complement strand
CCGATGGGTGAAGACTTGGAAGGATACTTTATGAACCGAATCGGGGGTGTTTTACATGGGTAATCTTATGAAAGCAGAGTTATATAAGCTGAGGAGAGATCGGTCATTTTTGACACTTACTTTTATTTTGATTGGTATAGCTGTTTTATACCCTTTGTTAATTGTATTTGATGAGGGAGCTAACTTAGTTAAGGTTAGTGATTTATATTTACATGACATCCTTGGTGGAAATAATTATATAATCAGACTAGTCCCCTGTATTTTAGCAGGATTCTTCATCTCAAGTGAATACTCTATTGGAACAATGAAAAGTATTGGAGCATCCGGAAACAGCAGACTAAAAATTTATTTTGCGAAACTAGTAGCTTTCTCAATTGGTGCTGTTATCATTTCGTTAATCTTTCCGATTGTATTTACAGGAGCTGGGGCAGTTTATTTTGGTTTTAATGGTATGCCAGATTTGGGATATTTTGTCCGGACAATTTGTTTAGTTATCCTTTATGCAGCAGCATTTGCCTCGATTATGGCAGTGTTTTCGATCATTTTTACAGATAGTGGCAAGACGATAGGTTTTTTAATCTTATTTTTCTTGATTATTGATAGTCTTCTTTATGTATTAAGTTCCAAAATAGCATCCTTTAAACCAATCTTAAATTATTCTGTGTTCAAGTTAGCAGCTGACATCAGTAAAATGGACGTGGGTAATGGCGAGTTATTAAAACTTATTTTGGTTCCAATCCTCACCATTGTGGCATTTGGCCTGTTAGGCAGTTTGGTGTTTCAAAGGAAAGAAATTAGATAAACAGGAGAGCGGGGAGTTGCATGAACTATTTTACAATATTTTCTTTGATAATAGTTCTAGTTATACTCACCCGCCTATATTTTTTACAAAAGGAAATAATACGTGCCACAAAACAACTAAATCAGGTCAATAGTCATAAAACTGAAAAGAAGATTGATTTAACCTTTTTTGATAAAAACTTAGAGAAACTGGCAATTGAGATCAATAGGCAAATAGACCAAACGAAGCTAGCAACGGGTGAGAAACGTCGAACTGAGAACGAGTTAAAACAAGCAATCGCCAATATTTCACATGATATCAGGACACCAATGACCTCGATTATTGGATATCTTCAACTACTGGAATCAGACAAGTTGTCAGTAGAGGATCAAAAAGAATATGTAGCTGTTGTGAAAAATGGGGCACTGAGATTAAAGGTTTTACTTGAAGATTTTTTTGAGCTGTCGATTATTGAATCAACCGATTACCCATTAAAAATCGAGCAGATTCAATTAAACAAATTGGTACAGGAAGTTTTGGTAGGTTTTTATGAAGAATTCAACCAATGTCAGCTTGAGCCAATCGTTCAAATTCCTGAAGGTGAGTTGATCATCAAGGCAGATTCATCTGCAGTTAAACGAGTTCTTGAAAATTTACTTTCCAATGCAATTAGGCATTCAAGAGGGAATGTAACGATCTGTCTAGTGAGATGCCAGACCTCAGTTGAACTAGTTATCAGTAACCCTGAGAATCAGATGAGTGATAAAACCCTCTCTCTTTTATTTGACCGATTTTATAAGGCTGATAAAACAAGGACAGGAAAAGGCACAGGGTTAGGCTTGCCAATTGCGAAAAGCTTAATGGTAAAGATGAATGGAAATTTGACTGCTGAATTAAAAGATGGTCAATTGTATATGAAATGTGTGTGGGAAAATTAAGGTGCAGTTCTTGGACCTAATGCTATATGGTGGGGTGGAGAAATTGTCTAAGCTAAGAAAAGTAATCCCAATGGTATGTTTTTTTTCTATCCTGATCCTAACGGCTTGTGATTCACAAAAGGAAACACCCTTAGCTCCATTACCATCGAAACAAAATGCGTTACAACCAAAAGATGTTGGTTCGTCCCACCACCTTCTTGATAAAGTGGTGGAAAAGGCGAAAAAAGGAATGGTTGTTGATAGTCCATTTAATGTTTTAGACAGCACGATTGCCCAAGTTAAAGCAGAGTGGGGCGAACCAGACAAAGTCGATAAAGTGGGAAATGGCAACTATGCCACCTTTAATAAACAGAATGTCGTTCTTGGATTTAACGAGACAGGTGATATTTTTGATATCCGTTCATATTCAAAGGACCTTAAAGGGGCCACGTTTGAAACAATCAAAAAAACATTAGGGCAACCTTATCAAGTCAATCAAGTTAATAATGAAACGATTTATGTATTCCAAATAGCGTCAAACATTGAACTGAAATGGATTATTCCAAATGCCACCAAGGTCGTCGATCATATAGCTGTTGTTAACCCACAACGAACGAACACTGAAGTCGGGCCATCAAAGTCTGACTATATTCTCGATATCAGGGGAACTTCTAATCAGTTAACCTCAACAGCGTGGCAATCGATGCTAAATTGGCGGAAACAAATCGCTTTATTTTCCAAACAACAGGAAAATGTCTATATTAATGGTCCCAATAGAAAAATGGTCGCTCTAACGTTTGATGATGGCCCAGATGGGGTGATAACACCGGCCATTATCGATATTTTAGCTGAAAAACAAGTGAAGGGTAATTTTTTCTTTTTAGGCAGCGAGGTAATAAAGCACCCTGACGTTGTAAAGAAGGCATATGATAAAGGTAATTTAGTCCTGAGCCATAGCTATAATCATGTAGATTTAACGAAATTGGCAAAAGAGGATATTCGAATCGAGATTGAAAAAGCAGGCGCCACTATAAAAACAATAATTGGGAAAGAGCCCGCCATTCTTCGTACACCCTATGGAGAAACAAATGCACAAGTAGCTGAGATTTCTCGTGAAGAGGGGAATTCCATTGTCTTATGGTCAATTGACACACTGGATTGGTCTCAAAAAGAGGCTGGAAATATCGTGAAAAATGTAACGGATAATGTAAGAAATGGTGATATTATTTTAATGCATTCTGATTCTGAAAAAATAGAAACGAAAAAAGCACTACCACTGATAATTGATGCATTACAGGAAAGAAATTTTGAAATTGTTGACCTAGGGACATTATTAAGTGAAAAACCATATCATTAACCTGGGTACTATTTAACATTTCATATATCAAATTGATTCAGCTAGTTGACTGTGCGATCCCTTTACACAATTTCGCCCACTTGATTTCGCGGAATATAATGCATCGTCTGCTAATTTCATTAATTTTTCAATATGTTTATGTTGACTTGCTGTACCAGAAGCTGTTCCGAGACTTATGGTAACATAGTCTGAACCTTTTGAATGCACATGCGGGATCTTTAATTCTTGTACTTGATTTCGGATTGTTTCTGCCAGCTGATTAATATCGGACTGATTAGTATCAAATGCAATGAAGATAAACTCTTCTCCACCGAAGCGGGCGGCAAAGTCTCGAGAACTTCTTACAGCTGAGTTAATGGTTTGTCCAACAGCTCTAATCACTTTATCTCCTTCTACATGACCGTAATGGTCATTAAAAAGCTTAAAGTAATCGTTATCGATCATGATAATTGAAATAAGGGCTGCCTTGTCCGATTGGGAGTTAAGCATAAAGTCAAGGTATTCCCTCAATGCTCGGCGATTTGGTACCATTGTTAGGT
>CAURFY010000338.1:0-3601 GCA_963524115.1 uncultured Bacillus sp. | reverse complement strand
GGGTTAGCTATTTGCTTTGGTTTATTGATTGTGTTGCCTGCTAATGCAAGTTTACTTCCAGCTGTCGTGGCTAATTTCTTGTTTGGCTTACTTTTCATTTATGCTGTAAGAAGTCAATATTTTGCTATTCACGATGATGCGGGTATTCCGGTCGCCATGAGTGGACGAGTTTCAGGAATCGTTTCTTGTATTGGTTATGCACCGGATATCTTCATGTTTGCGCTGGTCGGTTCTTGGATGGATAAATATGGCGAAGCTGGATTTAAAATGACTTGGGCTTATGCTTTAGTTGCTTCAATTTTGTGTATAGTTCTCTCTATTGTATTGAGCCGTGTAATTAAGAAGAATAAAGCGATGGTAGGAAAAGACAGTGAATTATCGGCATAGAATAAGCGTCATCCGATACTTTATCTAAACGCGAAAAATCTAGAATAAAGAGGGGTTCTGTCTAAAGGGTCCCTCTTTTATCTGTGGATATTGCAGCTAGGAGGTTTATTCATGAGTAAAAAATATATTATTGGTGTCGACGGCGGTTCACAAAGCTCAAAGTTAGTTATTTTTGATTTGGAAGGAAATATAATTTGTGAAGGTAAAAAAGCATTACAACCTATGAATCTGCCAGAACCGGGCATTGTTGAACATCCAGAAGATGATTTGTGGGATTCTATTGTAGAAGCAAGTCGAATGGCAATGGATCGTTTTCCTGGAGATAAAAAGGATATAATCGGCATAGGGCTTTGTACAATCCGCTTTTGCCGTGCTTTGTTAAAAGAGGACGGGACACTTGCACAGCCTGTTATGAGCTGGATGGATGCTCGTGTTTCAAGACCCTATGAGCATACAAATCCAGACGTGAAATATGTAACCACTACATCAGGATATCTCACTCACCGCTTTACGGGAAACTTTAATGATACAGCTGCCAATTATCAAGGGCAGTGGCCGATCAATACTGATACATGGGAATGGAGCGAAGATGAAGAGGTCATAAAGGCGTTGCAGATTCCGCGTGGAATGCTGTTCAATCTTCAAATGCCAGGGGCAGTGTTAGGATATGTGACGGAAAAAGCTGCAGAAGTAACCGGGATTCCGGCTGGTATTCCCGTAGTAGCAACGGCTAACGATAAAGCGGTAGAAGCTTTAGGGGCCGGGCTGTTGTCAGAAAAGACAGCGCTTATTTCACTAGGAACCTATATCGCTGCAATGGTGCCAGGTTTAGAAAATCCGAAAGGGACTACTCATTTTTGGACAAACTTTGCTTCCACCCCAAATCATTATTTATATGAAAGCAACGGTATCCGTAGGGGAATGTGGACAGTCAGCTGGTTCAAAGATCTGCTTGGTGAGGAATTTGCTGAGAGAGCAGAGCAAGATGGAATATCTGGGGAAGAAAGATTGAATCGTGAGGCATGGAATGTACCAGTGGGAAGCGACGGATTGATGACTGTGCTAGACTGGCTCGCTCCAACTGATGCGCCGTATAAAAAAGGAGTCATGATCGGATTTGATGCCCGTCATACCCGTGCACATATATACCGCTCCATTTTAGAAGCCATTGTGTTAACGATGAAAAATAAAACAGATGCGATGTGCGCTGAGGTAAGTGGGTCACTGGACAACGTTATTATTTCCGGTGGCGGCTCGAACAGCGATTTAATGATGCAAATTTTTGCAGATGTATTTGGTCTACCAGCGACTAGAAACGTTGTGAACGGCTCCGCTAGTCTGGGAGCAGCCATTTGTGTAGCCATTGCGGTAGGAGCATATGAAAGCTATGAGGAAGCAATAGAAAAAATGGTAAAGGTTAAAGATATATTTTTACCAAATAAAGAAAATCATGAATTTTATACCTTGATGAATGAAGAGGTTTACAAACAAATTACATTATACACCGATGAAATAATGAAAAAATCTTATCCTATTTTTAAATAGATCGTTCTGTTTTTTGTAAACTGCTTAACGCAAGAACAGTGATTGAAGTGTTTGGTTAATTACTACGATCACTGTTCTTACTCGTTGCAAAACCTTTGAAATCACATTTATTGAATGGACAAGACTATGTGTTTTTGGGAATAAAGACATTTTAGTTTTATCATATATATTTTTGCTGTGAGCCCTTTCAGCTATTAAAAAAGATCTGGATTTGTACAGATTGGGATTTTGTACGAAATATAGAAGCTGAATAGAAAATGCAAAAAGATGAAATAGAAAAGTTATTTAAAGCGAAAGGGGAAAGTAAGAATGAAAAACATTAGACCAATCGCTTTTTGGCCGCCAGTAATACTTTTTGTTGTAGCTTGTGTCTATAATTTTCAAAATCAAGACGGTTTTACAAGAATGATTAATGGTGCAAATTCATGGCTTATGAAAAACTTTGCATGGGCTTTCAGTCTTGGTGTACTAATCATGCTTGCTGTCATTATTTATTTAATGTTTTCTAAGTTCGGCGATGTTAGAATTGGTGGCCGTGAAGCTGCACCTATGCTTGATGATGTCAGATATTTCTCTATAACACTAACAAGTATAGTGGCAATAGGAATTCTTTTTTGGGCCACTTCGGAGCCGCTCTATCACTTGACATCTCCACCCCAATCCTTGAAGATCCAACCTAATAGCGCGGAAGCAGCAGTTTTTTCTTTATCAACCCTTTTTGTTCACTGGGGATTTTTACCATTGGCAATCTATGCTGTTCCATCAATCATGTTTGCATTTTCATTTTATAACATGAGAAAACCGTATACACTTGCTTCTACTTTGACTCCAATCTTTGGAGACAAGGTTCTAGGGAAATGGTCGCAAATAATTGATGCAACCTGTATGTATGCACTCATTGCAGGTATGGCTGCATCACTTGGTACTGGTGTTCTCTCGATAGCGGGCGGCCTTAAATATTTAACTGGAATACAGACAGGTGCATTTCTGTGGGCAATGGTGGATATAGCAGTAGTCGCTACTTTCGTCATCTCCTCGATTACCGGACTTTTTAATGGAATTAAGAAACTCTCTGAAATTAATTTAATTATTTTCATTCTTCTTGCTGTTATTGTTTTTGTTTTTGGACCTACCTCTTTTATGCTTAATCTTGGAGTAGAGGCTTTTGCCAATCATTTAGATACCTTTTTTGAAAAAGCAGCATTCACAGGT
Organism: uncultured Bacillus sp.; assembly: GCA_963524115.1. GTDB lineage: Bacteria > Bacillota > Bacilli > Bacillales > Cytobacillaceae > Bacillus_BU. The sequence continues at coordinate 457 of CAURFY010000338.1, read as the reverse complement.
GCAGCTGCTAATGATCCATGGGCAGGCTCATGGACGATCTTTTATTGGTGTAATTGGCTCGCATGGGCACCTATTTCTGGAATGTTTCTTGGTCGGATTTCCTATGGACATACGATAAGAAAGGCGTTATTGGTTCAATTTATACTTCCATCATTATTTAGTATTATTTGGATGGTGATATTTGGCGGAGCGGCTATCAAAATGCAGCTTTCTGGTGGAGGGCTGATGGAGTCAATGTCAGCAGGTCCTGAATTTGCCGTCTATGCCTTGTTAGAAAAATATCCAATTGCAGAATTTACGATTCCTGTATTCGTTATCTGTTTATTTCTATCGTATGTTACAGGTTCTGATGCGTTTACGACTACGCTAGGGGGCTTGAGCACAACGGGTATCTCACCGGATGATCCTGAACCATCGATGTGGATGAAAATTTTCTGGGGAATTGTCATTGGTACGG
>CAURFY010000337.1:0-3607 GCA_963524115.1 uncultured Bacillus sp. | reverse complement strand
TAACCGATTTCCTACACCGATAATAGCACATGTAAAAATACTTCGCACCCGTCTCTCCATTTTTGTTAATAATAAATAGCCCAATAAGGAAGAAAATCATTGCATCAGAGAAAAGTCGAAGCTTCAAAAATAGCGTAAGGAATCATTGGTTTCAGTCATTTAAAGTGAAAAACCAAAGACACATTACGGTGTCTTTGGTTTCTGATTAAATCTCTTGTTCAAAGTCGGATTCACTTTTTTGATTTTCAAATTGAATACCGACAATATGAATGTTTACTTCTACTGGTTCAAGAGCCGTCATATTCAGAAGTGCTTGGCGAATATTGTCTTGGATTTGTTGGGCGACATTCGGAATGGAGACTCCAAATTTTAGAATGCAATAAACATCAACTTTAATGCCTTCATCCGAAAGTTCAACCTTGACCCCTTTACCATGATTTTTTTTCCCTAATCGTTCTACTACGCCGGCGGCGAAGTTTCCACGCATTTGTGAAACTCCTTCAATCTCTGCCGCAGCGATTCCAGCAATTACTTCAATCACTTCAGGTGCAATTTCAACCTTGCCATGCCCATTATTTCCTTGATTCATCTCCAAGATATTCTCACTCATCCTAAATAGCACCTCCAGTTAGTCTTCCTTCATCACATCATGCAATTCTAAAAATTTCGTATTGAATTGCCCTTCCACAAAGGTTTCGTTGTTAAGAAGCTTTAGATGGAAAGGGATTGTTGTATGAATTCCTTCAATCACAAACTCACCCAACGCTCTTTTCATTTTTGCAATCGCTTCTTCACGGCTGTTTCCGTAAGCAATGACTTTCGCAATCATGGAATCATAATATGGTGGAATTGAATATCCAGGGTAAGCAGCTGAATCAATCCGAACTCCGTAGCCACCAGGAGTTAAATACATATTAATTTTACCTGGTGATGGCATAAAGTTTTTCAATGGATTTTCTGCATTGATCCGACATTCTATTGCCCAACCATTAAATGTAATATCTTCTTGTTCATATTGGAGATGTTCCCCATTAGCAACTTTGATTTGCTCTTTGATTAGGTCAATGCCAGTTACCATTTCAGTAACAGGATGCTCAACCTGAATCCGAGTATTCATTTCCATGAAATAGAATTTACGATTGCGATAATCATATATAAATTCTATCGTGCCGGCACCAGTATAATCAACTGCTTTTGCAGCTTTAACTGCTGCTTCACCCATTTCTTTGCGAAGTTCGCCATCAAGTGCTGGTGATGGAGACTCTTCAAGAAGCTTTTGAAGTCTTCTTTGAATCGTGCAATCACGTTCGCCAAGGTGAAGAACCTTACCATGTTGATCTCCTAAAACCTGAATCTCTACATGGCGGAAATCTTCAATAAATTTTTCGATATATACTCCTGGATTACCAAATGCTGCAGCAGCTTCTTGTTGGGTCATGTTAATACCCTTAACTAATTCCTCTTCATCACGTGCAACGCGAATCCCTTTACCTCCGCCACCAGCAGTAGCTTTAATAATGACAGGATAGCCCATTTCGTTTGCTAAATCAATCGCATCTTGCACATCTTTAATAATCCCTTTTGAACCTGGAACGATTGGTACTCCAGCTTCCTTCATCGTCTCACGGGCAACATCCTTTGTGCCCATTTTGTTAATCGCTTCAGGAGTAGGACCAACAAAAATAATATTCACATCACGACACAACTCGGCAAAATCTGCATTTTCGGCCAAAAAACCATACCCAGGATGAATAGCATCACACTCAGTTTTCTTTGCCACACTAATAATGTTTGTCGTATTTAAATAACTATCCTTTGAAGAAGTTGGACCAATGCAATATGCTTCGTCAGCAATTTGAACGTGTAAAGAATCCTTATCCGCTTCTGAATATACGGCTACTGATTCAATACCAAGTTCACGACATGCTCTGATAACCCGTACGGCGATTTCTCCTCGGTTTGCAATCAATAATTTTTTTATCATGTTAGAACCGCTCCTCATTCAGGCTTAACCAGGAATAGAGGTTGGCCGTATTCTACTAGTTGTCCATCTTTAACCAATATTTCCACTATTTCACCGCTTATTTCTGCTTCAATTTCGTTAAATAGTTTCATAGCCTCTACGATACAGACGATTGAGTCTTTTGAAACCTTTGAACCAACTTTTACATAAACATCTGCATCTGGAGAAGGTGACTGATAGAATGTACCTACCATTGGTGAAGTGATCTTATGTAAATTTTCTTGATCAACATTCACTGGTGCAGCCTTTGGAGCTTCTTGAACAACAGGTTGACTTACAGCGACTGCTTCAACAGCTTTAGGTTGAGCAACTTGCACAGCAGCTACTTGTGCTACTGGTGCTGCTACTGGTTCTGAAACCACGATTCTTTCTACATTGTTCTTTTTCATTTCAATTTTGTAGCCTTCATGCTCATAAACAAACTCATTAATACTAGACTGATCAACCAACTTAATCAATTCACGAATTTCTTGCACTTTTAACATCTTTTGACACTCCCCTACCCCAATTATTATATAATTTAATTATGACTAGCTACTAACATCATACGATAATACCTCGACAAAGTTCAACATTAGATTCATCATTGAGGTTTTTCGCTAATCAAATTACAATAATATAATAAACTTTTCTGAAAAGAAAGTGAATTTTTTTTATTCGAAATTTATAAAATTCACAATTAGCTGCATTATTAACCTCAAAATAAAGGGAAAGCCACCCTGGCTCTCCCCTTTATTTGTCTAGTATGAACACAAGAAATAAAATTATCCCATCTAAACAGATTATTATTTTACTTTGAAGGTTGGAAGGTAACTGCAACGTTTTGTAATTCTCCAATTTCAGATCTAACAAGTTGAATGATATCATTTGCTGCTGATGGCGAATGGTTTTTTGCTGATTTTACAGTGATACGAACTTTTTCACCATCTGCACGCACCAGTGCATCATCATATCCCATTGTTTTAATCATGGTTTCTAAGACACTCTCCTTTGTCGACAGCTCATCAAGCTGTTTCATTTGATCGTAGGCATCGCTACGCTTTTCAGGTGGTAAGTTAGTTGAAGCCATGATCGTGTTCAGTTCTTCTTTTAATTGATTTCGTTTGTCCTCTAGTTCCAGTCGCAATGCTTCAAAAGCTTCATCACTGGCCACTCCAGAAATAACAGTCTTTCCATCCTCTGATTTAGTGGTTGAATCAGCTACCTTTTTGTCCTGGGTTACCTTGGACTGATTTTCGGTATTTGCCATGTTCGTTATTTTTTGTTCTGGTGAGGTAATGTAATACACCGATAATACCACCACTAAACTTAACATCGTTAGGAGCCATACGGTTTGTTTTTTCAATAACATCTATAAAATCCCCCTTAATTTTTTTTAGGCATTACCGCTACTCGATGACTTGGCACACCAAGAGCTCGTGTCACAGCTTCAATAATCCATCCTTTCACTTGAATATTATCAGCACCCTTTGCTACTACAAGGACCCCACGAATCTCCGGTTTCTTTGTTTCTACAACAATTGGGACCTCATTTTCTCCATTGCGAATTATTACCAAAGAATCTTCTTGAGAGGAGTCCTCAAC
>CAURFY010000336.1:0-3608 GCA_963524115.1 uncultured Bacillus sp. | reverse complement strand
ACTATAAAAAATAATATTGTTGACGTTTGTTTGTTTAGTTTTCAAAGAGCAATTTTTTCATCATCGCCGTGAAGCGACTTTATTAATATATCATTTCAACATTTCTTTGTCAAACATTTTTTTGAAATGTTTTTTTGTGTCTTTTGACGACGTTTTATATCTTAACATTCCAATTCGTTAATGTCAACAAGATAAAAAGATACCATTATAGAGTACTATTCATACAAAATAAAAAACCGTCATTCAATGACGGAGTGAATGTAAAACTTTCTATATAATCCATGTCTGTACAGCGACTATTGCAATGATTCCCGGAATTCCTAATAACCCTGAAACTGCAGATGTTACAAAATTTATTGGAACATGAATACCGTAATGGTTCCCCAAGGTGTTTAAAAAAAACAAAAACATGGCTCCAATTAAAATCTTTATCACACCTTGTCCAATATATCTAATTGGTTTAACAGGCGCACCAATAAATAGTAATAATAACACTAATCCGATAATTCCCACGATTACAAAAACTGGTTCCAATAAAAATCCCCCCTACCGTGTCCCTTGTACTATAAAGATATGTACAAGTTCACAAAAAAAGAACACGATAGGGGGAAGTGAAATGGCTATTTCTTTATTGTAACATTTCTACTCTTTGCTTCTCTTAGCAAAAAGAAATACTTCATTTCGGCAACCCTTGATTCACTAAGGACTTCATCAGAAGGGTCTAAGCACTTTTCAACAAGGGTTTTTTGACCCATCCAATCATTTCGTAAATCATGAAGTTGGTTTAAAAGTTTCTCATCATACTCTTTACGAAGTCGTCCTTTTCGTTGAAAAAACATGATCATTCCTCCGTTAACACTATACTTCTCTTCGACCTTCTAACGCCTTTGAAAGTGTCACTTCATCAGCATACTCTAAATCTCCACCAACCGGTAATCCATGGGCTATCCTGGTAACCTTGATTCCTGATGGTTTTAATAAACGAGAAATATACATCGCGGTTGCTTCACCCTCTATATTAGGGTTAGTAGCAAGAATAACCTCTTCAACTGTTTCATCCTGGAGCCTTTTCAGTAACTCAGGAATTTTAATGTCTTCCGGGCCGATTCCATCCATTGGAGAGATTGCCCCTTGTAAAACATGATATAATCCAGAAAATTCTTTCATCTTTTCCATTGCGATGACATCTTTTGGATCCTGAACTACACATATAATAGATCTATCCCTGCGCTGATCTTCACATATATAACATGGATCTTGGTCTGTTATATGACCGCATACAGAACAATAGGTTAAATTTCTTTTAGCATTTACTAATGCCTTTGCAAAATCTAAAACAATATCTTCCTTCATACTTAATACATAAAATGCCAGTCTCGAGGCTGTCTTTGGCCCAATTCCAGGCAGTTTCATAAAGCTATCTATCAGCTTAGAGATCGGTTCAGGATAATACATATTGTTTATTCCTCCTAGAACATGCCGGGAAGATTCATACCTTTAGTAAATTGTCCCATTGTGTTGTTTGTTAATTCTTCTGCTTTTTTCAAAGCATCATTTGTTGCAGCTAATACTAAATCCTGTAACATTTCTACATCATCAGGATCAACCGCTTCTGGCTTAATATTTACTTCAACCACTTCTTTATGTCCAGTTACGACAACAGTAACAACTCCTCCAGCTGTCCCTTCAATTCTCTTTTCTCCTAATTCCTCTTGTGCTTTAGCCATTTGTTTTTGCATCTTTTGCATTTGTTTCATCATACCTTGCATATTTCCACCGCGCATCATAAGTAAAACCTCCGTTTTTTATTCTTTAATTTCAACTAGATCTTCACCAAACAGTTTTTTTGCCTAGGTGATAAGTGGGTCCTCTACCTTATCTTGCTCAGCAGGGGCATCCTGACGTTGAACTGATAAAAAGTTCTCTCGTATATTATGCCATTGATCCTCTGGTACGCCTACAACTTGCATTCTTTTTCCGAGTAGTTCTTCCATAATGTTTGATAAAGTCTCAAGAAACTTAATGTTTTCCATTGCCATTTGACAATGAATTTCATATTTAAATTTAATTATAAACGTATGTTCAGAAGCAGCAACAGGTTCTGCTTCGTTTAACAATGCAGCCTGAGATCGCATCTGATTTTTTGCTAAATGCCCTAACATCTCTCCCCATTTAGTTTTAACATGGTTTAAGTTGGTTTTGGTAGCCTGTTTTAATATTTCATTAATTTTCCCAACTGGTGCTTGGAACCCCTTCCGAGAAGTCCTTTGTGGAGCTGCAGGCGTGGTAGGCTCCTGAGTCACGACAATACCTTTAGTATTTAATTCGCTAATTTTTTGTTCTAACTGTTCAATTTTAACAAGTAACTGATTTAACGCCGGCGTTGACTCCACCGTTTTTGTTTGTCGAAGTTGACAGAGCTTTACAATTGCCACTTCTAAAAAGATCCTTGGATGGTTTGTCCAGCGCATTTCTTGTTGAGTTTTATTTAAAATTTCAATGAGCTCATAAATAGTTTCTGTATGAACTTCATTAGCAATAGTTTTAAACTCCTCGTCCGCCTCGACCTTCTCCATGGATTCTTCTAATTGCGGAGCAGCTTTATATACTAACATATCCCGGTAGTAAAAAATAAAATCTTCGATAAATCTGACCGGGTCCTTACCATTTGATAGCAAGCTATTTAAACCATCTAAACCATTGGCTGCATCTTGGCTCTGAATAGCCTTTGCCAGTCTGTTTAAAAAGCCCTGTGAAACAGATCCAGTTACGGTCAAGGCGTCTTCTACGGTAACATGGTCCTGGCTAAAGGAGATAGCCTGGTCCAACAAACTAAGTGCATCCCGCATTCCACCTTCAGCAGCTTTCGCGATTATCGGTAGCGCCTGTTCCTCATATTCTACCCCAGTTTCATCTACGATAAGTTTCATTCTATTAACAATGGCTTTCGGTGTAATCCGTTTAAAATCAAACCGCTGACATCTAGAAATGATTGTTAAGGGAATTTTATGTGGTTCAGTGGTCGCCAATATAAAAATAACATGCTTCGGCGGTTCTTCCAGCGTTTTTAACAGGGCATTAAATGCTCCAATTGTCAGCATGTGCACTTCGTCGACGATATAAACTTTATACTTTACTGAACTTGGGGCATACTTTACTTTATCTCGAATATCACGGATTTCTTCAACTCCATTGTTGGATGCAGCATCAATCTCAATGACATCCGGAATTGATCCATCTGTGATTCCCTTACATGAAGAACATTCATTACAAGGCTCGCTTGCAGGGGATCTTTCACAATTAACCGCCTTTGCTAGTATTTTCGCGGCGCTAGTTTTCCCGGTACCTCGTGGTCCGGAAAAAAGATAAGCATGTGAAATTTTTTGCTGAAGCAGGGCGTTCTGCAAAGTTTTTGTAACATGTTCTTGGCCGACAACATCAATAAATGATTGCGGACGCCAAACACGATATAAAGCTTGATAACTCACTGACACCGCCCCTTCCTTTTTATATCTTCTCTATTATAACGTAATCAATTTCAATAATTCAAAATGAAAAAAGAAAAAGCTCAAACAGTTGTAGAGATTACCCAAAAGCACCTCGGGCTA
>CAURFY010000335.1:0-3622 GCA_963524115.1 uncultured Bacillus sp. | reverse complement strand
GTACTCCACCTTGTAAAGCAATCAAGACCCAGAAAGCCACAATCCCTAAGATAAAATTATTCATAGGACCTGCAAAGTTAGTGATTAAGCGCCCCCAAATCGTAGCATTCTGATATTGCACATCTAACGGAGCGATGCGCACTTCGGTTCCGTCTGCTTCTACAACAGTTGCATCATGATCTACAGAGTAGGTCTTGCTTTCTTCTAAGACCAAACCAGTGATTTCTAGTTTGTCTTCAAAATCAAAGCTAGTTACGTTCATTGGCAGAGCTGTCTGATCGATTTTCTTACCAGACAAATTGATACGTACAACTTTTCCTTCTTCGTTAAGCGTCAGGCTAACAGGAGTCCCTGTTTTAATTTCTGTTGCATCATCACTCCAACCAGCCATACGAACATATCCTCCCAAAGGAAGAATCCGAATTGTATAAGCCGTGCCATCTTTACCTATATGAGCAAAGATTTTAGGTCCCATTCCAATGGCAAATTCTCGAACGAGAATACCAGACCTTTTCGCAAAATAGAAATGTCCAAATTCATGAACGACAACAATTATACCAAAGACAATGATAAAGGTGATAATTCCCATGATTCCCATATTGTTCTGATACGCATCCCTTTCTAAATTCTAGCTATAAATAAATCAAAGAGGCTGGAATAAACCTCCTGTTCTCTTTGATCATTTTTAACGATTTCGCTTTACTAAATCAAGATGGTTAGAATAGACCTAATACTCGCATCAAAGGAAAAACAAACAATAGGCTATCAAAGCGATCTAAAACACCGCCATGCCCTGGAATGAACTTCCCAGAATCTTTGACTCCATAGTGACGCTTTATTGCGCTTTCCACCAAATCACCAAATTGACCTGCCAAGCTAAAGAAAATTGAGTAAATAACTAACAACCACTGACTGTGCGGAGCAGCAACCCCAGCATCAAATAAGACGAAAATAGATGTGACTAGCATAGCGGATAAAATCCCTCCAAGAGCACCTTCAATGGTCTTGTTAGGTGAGAGAGTCGGTGCTAGTTTACGAGTGCCAAAGCGTCGTCCAGCAAGATAGGCACCACTATCCGTAGCCCAAACAATAAAGAGAGCCAAGAGCACCTTATCCAAACCAGCGATCCGCGCATCCAATAAAGCATTGAATCCAGAGCCAACATAAAAGCTCACCGCGATAGGATACACCACATCATCAAAAGTATAGGTTTTTCCAAAAACTGTAGAACCCAACAGTAAAAAAACAACTAAAGTATAGGCAACCACATTGCCATCAATTGGCAAGAAAGTAAAATAATACTCAATTGGAACAGCCAAGACAAAAGCTGCCAGCATAGCCAGCATTCCTTCTAGCGTAGCAGTAGCCAAGCCTTTCATTCGGAGCAACTCATGCACAGCTAACATAGCTAAGAGGCCAACTCCTATTTGAAAAACAACTCCTCCTAATACAACTAGGGGAAGGAAAATCGCAAGCGCAACTCCCGCAAAAATCAATCTCGTTTGTAATTCCTTATCCATAAACTCTCCTAAACACCACCGAAGCGTCTCTGACGTTTGCTATATTCTTCGATAGCTTCTTTTAATGATTTTTCATCAAAATCCGGCCACAAGGTCTTGGTGAAATACAGCTCACTATATGCACTTTGCCAAGGCAAAAAATTACTAAGTCGCAATTCCCCACTCGTCCGGATGATCAAATCTGGATCTCTCAAAACACGAGGCAATGTACTTGTTTGAAGATAATCTCCTATCATCTCCTCGTTAATATCACCTGGATTAAATTTTGCATCCAATACTTCTTGAGCAATATTTCGAATAGCTTGGGTTAACTCTGCACGGCCTCCATAATTGAGAGCAAAGTTCAAAATCAATCCTGTATTGAGCTTGGTCAATTCTTCTGCTTTAAGCAAAGCTTGATAGGTCTCTCTTGGCAATCTTGCCACATCACCAATCATTTGAATTTTTACATTATTTTTATGTAGCTCGGGCACGTAGCGATCGTAAAATTCAACCGGCAAATTCATAATAAACTTGACTTCTTTTTCCGGCCTCGCCCAATTTTCTGTCGAAAAGGCATAGACCGTTAAAACCTGCACGCCCATTTCTTTAGCAGCAATGGTAACCTCTTGTAAAGCTTCCATACCAGCCTTATGCCCAAAGACACGTGGTTGCATCCGTTTCTTAGCCCATCGACCATTCCCATCCATAATGATCCCAATATGCTTAGGTACCTGTAGAGGAATGTTTATTTTTTCTTTTTTCTTAAAGTGAAACATAGCTTTATCCTAAAATTTAATCATTTTATTATACCATAAATCTTGTAAAAGTGTGAGTTTGGTACGTTTTGGGCTCAAATTATCTGTTCTATCATCAATCCATTTTCTTTTTAGCTTTACATCGCGAATCGTAGATAAAGCCATACATAAAAGTAAGACAAATGACATAACTAGTCCCGAATAGACTACTTGTATTATTTAAGATTTGGCGATCTTTTTTTATTTGTTTCATTACTTGGATCGTTCATTCTACTAGTTTTCCACACTATGTTATGAGACTTTCCAATAAATTGTTAAATATAAATTTAAAAATTCACTTTATTTTTTTAATAGAATTACGAATAGTCTATTTGAGAGAATAAAAATACTCTCATCTAATTTCTAATTTTTGGAACGCTTTCTCTACTATTAGCATATATTGTAAAAAAAAGAAACGGAGATTACTCTGTGAAAAGCTATTTACAACAAATCACCTATGCCAGCCTGACTTGGCTGTTAGCTTTCATTACAGATTCTGGGATTGAACTATTTCAGATTTACAATGATAGGCGAACAACTTTGATGGGACTACAGATCCAGAACATTGATACAAAAGAAACTGTAACTAATTTCTTTTCCCTGACCCCACGTTTCTACTTCATTTACCTCGCAGTCGTATTTGTCTGGCTAAGTATTTATTCACTTAATAACAAATATAGCATTCATGCATAATGTTGTTTTACTATTTTTAGCTTTGGCTTAGGAATAACAGTACTTTGTTCCACCTGTCCAATTTAAATATATTTACAGAATTTCTTGATTGCTTTCTCTATAGCCCTATTCCTATTATTAGTCTTCGTTCTACCAGGGGAATCTATTGTTAGAGTTACTTCTTCATTTCCCAAATGCTTTTATAAACAAAAAGAATCTGAGGATTTCCCTCTGATTCTTTCGTCCTATTCTTCAATAGCTGATTCTTCAGATGTTGCTGCTTCTGCTTGAGGCAAAACAGTCTTGATAGCTGTCAATTCAAACGTCAAATAAACGCCATCAACATCCAAAACAACCGTACGTTTGTCTGTATCGACTTCATCGACTGTTCCGTACAAGCCACCAATCGTGATTACTTCATACCCTTTTTGAAGCTTGTTCAAGCTCTCCATCCGTTTTTCTGCTTGTTTCTTTTGCGTGCGGTTCATGTAGAAAATCAATCCTGCCATAACCACAAACATGATAATCATTTGGATTCCCATAGTTGTCTCCTTTTGTTTTTGTGTCTTCATCACTATATCAAATTTTTGGTATTTTTACAAGAGAGGACAGCCATTTCTGACCAAAATCAAAAGAAGTAAAGCACAATACCTG
>CAURFY010000334.1:0-3626 GCA_963524115.1 uncultured Bacillus sp. | reverse complement strand
GTCAAATCTCCAACAAAGGCTAGTCTTCGTCCCTGTTTATGGATTGGAATCCCTTTGTCCCATTCATAGCCAAGTAAAACAGTTAGCTTTCTAAACTCCATGAAGCAGCCGTGTAGATCTCCAATAATATCTAATTTCATTTTATTTGCTCCTTCTATCGTAAAAAAATAAATAAACGGTGATATTATTCATTATTTGCATAATTATAATAAATAATAAGAAACGATGGCTAATATTATGATTTCCAATTTTAGCGAGGATGCGCTATGGAACATCATGCAATGGATATCTCTCTTTTTATCATCATTATTTTTTCCAGATTAACTAGAGTTTGGTGAATAGTGTTAAAAAGGAGTATCATGAAACTGTAGGAAATTGGAATTAGAAATATTTCTTTTCTTTTTTAATAGTATATAGTAGAATTAGGACTAGGTACTAATATCATGTATTAATAGGGGGATAATAAATGACTCTTTCTTTATCCGGAAAAACGTATGTAGTTATGGGAGTGGCTAACAAAAGAAGTATTGCCTGGGGGATCGCTCGTTCTTTACATGAAGCGGGTGCCAGATTAATTTTTACATATGCAGGCGAAAGATTTGAAAAGGGTGTAAGAGAATTAACTGATACTCTTGAAGGTGCGAATTCACTACTTTTACCATGTGATGTAACGGTTGATGAAGAAATCGCAAAATGTTTTGCTTCTATTAAAGAACAGGTCGGTACTATTCATGGTGTGGCACATTGTATTGCTTATGCCAACAAAGAAGAACTCGAGGGTGACTATATGAACACAACTCGGGAAGGTTTCCTTTTAGCTCATAACATCAGTGCGTATTCATTAACTGCTGTTGCTAAAGAAGCAAAAGCCTTAATGACTGAGGGCGGCAGCATTGTCACTCTTACTTACCTTGGTGGAGAACGAGTACTTCCAAACTATAATGTTATGGGAGTTGCGAAAGCTTCACTTGATGCAAGTGTTCGTTATTTAGCAAGTGATTTAGGGAAAAATGGAATCCGTGTCAATTCGATTTCTGCTGGACCAATCCGTACGCTTTCTGCTAAAGGGATTGGTGACTTCAACGAAATCTTAAGACATATTGAAGAACGTGCACCATTACGTCGTGCAACATCTCCAGAAGAAGTTGGAGATACTGCGGTATTCTTATTCAGCAACATGTCACGCGGAATTACAGGCGAAAACATTCACGTTGATTCAGGTTACCATATTATCGCTTTATAAAAATATCAATGAGAACCAGGCCGACCAAATGGCTTGGTTTTTTTTGTTTTGGACAGGCGAATGAATTACATGGACAATCATTCTTGACATAGTTTAATTGTAGTAGGAATCAAGCAAAAGGGGGAAATTGAATGAAAGCAAAGAAAACATCTTTCATTAATAACAATAACTTAAAGCAAAGTAAAAATTCTCAGGAAAAGAAAAAAGGCTGTGGCTGCACAAAAGCGAAAAAGTCAGCAAAATCATGATTGGAAACCGGACTAACCGGTTTTTTTTTATTTTAACAAGAAAATCCAATTCGATTTGCAAAATCTTTCATAAATTTCCTTTAAGTCGTGGAAAATAGTAAAAGCGGTTATTTCAAAATAGGAAGGGAAGCTTTATGGGAAAAAAAATGAATTGTAGCTATAAGGTTATCGTAGCAGTTATCATCATAAACCTTTCTTTAGTAGGGTGCAGCCATTACAAAAGCAAGGAAACAAAATTAGCTCTTTTTAAAACAATCCATCCCGAACCAACAGTAATTGATGAAGAAAAAACAAAGGATTTGAAAACATTAAAGAAAGTGAGGCATGAGATTATTTCGATAGAGCCCATTTATGATGTGGCTGTTATCAAGGGAGGAAAAGATACAATCGTCGCCTATAAGGTCAAACATCTTCACCGGTTTAAAATGAAGCAAATAGAAAAAGAAATTAATCAAAAGCTTGAAAAAAAGTTTCCTAAAGAAGATTTCACCATTTCAAGTGATTATAAGATTTTTCTGGAAGTGATTGAATTAATCAATGAGGAGAAGGACCCCAAGTTCTCCGATAAGAAGGCAAATAAAAAGATTCAAGAAATCATTACTTTGAAAAAAGAATTAACATAAAAGGGGAGACAGGTTTTGGGAAAAAAGCAGAAAAATCTAACACCACAACAGGTGCAATATCAGCAGTTACAAAAAAAGCATGAATTAAAACGACCTGTATTGAAAAATTGTTTAAAGGCATTTTTGGTTGGCGGAATCATTTGTGTAATTGGACAGGCTATTAGCTATTTCTATATTTATTTCTTTAATTTTACTGAGCAAACATCTGGAAATCCCACTGTTGCGACAATGGTATTCTTCGCAATGCTATTAACAGGTTTCGGAGTCTACGATCATCTTGCCCAGGTGGGAGGAGCAGGCAGTGCTGTGCCCGTAACAGGGTTTGGTAATGCTGTTATTTCAGCAGCAATAGAGCACCGGACAGAGGGGTATGTGCTCGGGGTTGGTGGAAATATGTTCAAACTGGCAGGATCCGTTATTTTATTTGGAGTCTTTTCCGCTTTTGTGGTCGCTTTAATAAAAACTCTTTTGGATATTCTGGGGGTTTTTTAAATGTTAAAAGGAAAACAAAGTTGGATTTTTAAAAACAGACCAGCGATTATTTCCACAGGCGTCTCCGGTGGCCCATTTGAAGCAAATGGCAATTTGGCAAATGATTTTGATTACCTCCACGAAGATCTTTGGATGGGACAGGATTCATATGAAAAGGCGCATCGTCTATTAATTGAGGAAGCTATCAACAGATCCTTGCAAAAATGTAATTTAGAAAAGGATAAACTGCAGTTTTTTATTGCTGGGGATTTAATTAATCAGATTACCCCAACCAGTTTTGCAGCTAGAACTTTTCAGGTTCCTTACATGGGGATATTTGGGGCGTGTTCCACTTCAATGGAAGGGCTTGCAATGAGTTCTTTTCTCATTAATTATCAAGGTGCAGATTACATATTAACGGGCGCGTCCAGTCATAATTCTGCAGTGGAAAAGCAGTTCCGTTATCCAACAGAATACGGTGGACAAAAGCCGCCAACCGCGCAGTGGACAGTAACTGGGGCTGGCGTGGCCATTCTTGCAAAAAATTCAGATGATACTAGGAGTGATCATCCGGTGACGACATCAGCAACCATAGGCAAAGTAGTGGATATGGGACTGACAGATCCCTTTAACATGGGTGGAGCGATGGCACCGGCTGCAGCTGATACGATTGCAGCCCATTTTAGAGATTTACAGTTATCACCATCCCATTATGATCTAATTGTAACGGGTGATCTCGGCAGAATTGGGCATGAAGCGGCTTTTGATTTGCTGAACAAAAATGGAGTTAGACTCTCAAAGGAACAATTTCGAGATTGTGGCTTAATGATCTATAAAGAGGATCAGCCTGTGATGTCTGGAGGTAGTGGTGCGGGTTGTTCAGCGACCGTATTATATGGTCATCTGATGAACGAAATGAAAAAAGGGACCTATAAGAAAATATTAGTGGTGGCAACCGGGGCGTTATTATCACCGATTTCCTTTCAGCAAAATGAAACAATCCCTTGCATTGCACATGCGGTGTCAATTGAAATAGGAAAT
>CAURFY010000333.1:0-3647 GCA_963524115.1 uncultured Bacillus sp. | reverse complement strand
CCCTACAAGTAATGCACTTGCAAATATAAGCGGATTGATTCCAAGAGATCCAGGATGAATGATTTGACTCGTGAAAATCATCGCCACAAATTGGTGGACTCCAAGGATGGATAAAATAAGGACAAGGAAGATTGTAACGGGAATATAGAGGAACACAAATGAACTTGTCCCAATCCCCGGTAACACATGTGTTAATGACTTATTCAATCCTGTTAGTTCAAATGTATTGACTAATAAACCCGCACTAATTATGACAGCAAACTGTCCAAAAAAGTTTGGAGTTTTTTTGAAAACTTGTAATCGACATGTATCCCACCATTCATGGACCTTTTTAATTACTAAACTCCATAAAAGCGTAAAAGGGAGAACGCTCATTACAATCGTTTCCATCATACCAATTGAGAAAAATCGCTCAGATAAAAGCAAAAAAATGAAATAGAGCAAAAATGGGATAAATATAGCTCCCAATAAAACAAAATCGTGTTTTTGCATACTTACTTTTTCATCTAGGTTATTTTGCACGATTTGTTGTCTACTTCGCTTAGATAACTGATAAGACAGAAACAGACCAGCCACAATAATTAGTAGATTGATAGAAAGCAAAGAGATCCATTTTGTCCCTGTAATATCGATTGCAAGGGCAACGGCTGCACCAATTGGAGAACACATCATGGCTAATCCGAATGCACGGAGCGATAATTCCGATTTAACTTTTCTATCCTCCTCAGTACCATCTTGAAAAAAAATAGTTTTAGAAATGGGTATTGCTGCCATATTTATAAAATTTGCTAGAATGAAAGTCGTCACATGACAAACTTGAAAGGATGAAACCCTTTGATTCAAAATTCTAATCATTTTTTTATCGTACTCATATAATTCTCAATCGGTGTTGAAATGAGTGGGATCATTCCAATAAACAAAACAAGTTTAACCATTGTAGAAAATCCGCTCGTCATGTCTAACCAGGAAACATCTCGAACGATAGTGAGTGTGATCGAACCACCCAGAAAAACAATCGCCATGATAAAATAAAACCTCGCCACACCAATAATAGCTGTCATAAATAACAGAATGGAGATAGCATTTAACAACATCTCAAGAGTTTGACTAGGAACAAACATATTAAATAAATAAACTATAAAGGCCATAGTAAAAACTGACCCTCGAATAACAAACAAGTAACTCAATTTTTGTTTCAAGTCGAAAACCTTCTTTATTAAAATAGAAAAATATGACAATAACTTCGACAAAAGTCTAGCTATTTCCTGTTATTTAATAAATTTGCTTCAACGCCATATTAAATAACGGCGTAAAAATGCCTTGGTTCGGGATTGGTGTGTTTAAAGTAGAAAGAGGTCCTGAGTTGGTCAATGCAGTAAAAACGGCGATTGAACATGGATTTAAAATTGGCTTTAGATTTGGTTGGAATTGAGGAAATCGTGCATATCTGCAAAAGTGGGGGCCATTTTAAAAAATGAGCTCCTATAACAAGAAAAGACCTAAAAAAAAGCCAAAACATAGATTTAACAAAATTATATTACACTTTCCCCAAATAACTTCGTGTAATATTGGGGAAAAGAATTTTACCGCTATTACTGTAATTTTTGAATAAATCCGTTAGTGCAGAAATGAAACCGACATACTCCTTGTCGGTTTTTTTAGGTGAATAGGATGCAGAAATGTACCTGCCCATAAATCCTTCATAATCCAATTCTAAATCATTTTGATAACTTTCAAAATCATATTTCCCATCCCTAAAAAATGATTTATATACATCTGGAGTGTCTCCAATCCCTCCACTAAATCCTTTAAATTCAGAACACATATTTCGGCAAATATACTCTGATTCCCTAGTTAATTCACTTGATATATCTCTACTATTCCAAACAAGTGCCACTTTTGCATCTTGTTTCAATATCCGCTCACATTCAAATCTAAACTTTTCTTTGTCAAACCAATGAAACGCCTGGCCAACCGTTATTAAATCAACGCTATTATGATTCAATGAGGTGTTTTCAGCAGTAGCCTTGATCGAAATAAACTGGGCGTTCTGTTTCAATGTCTGATCTGCTTTCATTCTCATCTCATCATTTGGCTCCACAGCTATTACCTTTAACCCTTTTTCAAGTAATTGCCGACTTAGTTTACCTGTACCTGAACCGATATCTGCAACGATACTATCCTCATTCACCATGGTTGAAGAGACTAGATAATCAATATATTCATTTGGATAGCTTGGACGATATTTTTCATAGGCATCTGCCTTGTTAGTAAAGTTTTCGGTTGATTTCATTAAAAACACCCTCTTCCTGATGGATGTGTTTATTTATTTTAATGATGCTTTTATATTTTAATTCAAAAGGCTGTTTTCGTGGTCTTTGTTGCTATTTACTAAATGAGAAGAGTGGTTGATTTCCGCTCCAGGATGCTCGCTTTCCGCGGGGCGGGCGGTGAGCATCCTTCCGCTCCAATCATCTTCTTTTTAAGCAGTTTCCTTTCCACAAAACCTATTAAAAAACAACAATCTTTTTAGAAAAGAGCCATTCAAAAAAAGCGTAGCAACTTTGCTTCGTATTTTTGAATAGTTATTATTTTGAGTTGTATTAGGGCTGAGATCATTGGGTTCTTCTATTTTTCTTTTTTATGTTTCATATTATACAAAAGTGTAGCAAATAGATTTGCCCCAATAAATAATGGATTCCCTTGTGCGTGGAAACTCAACTCTTGTTCCTCAAAACTCATCTTGTCGTACATCTCTTCTTGACTAATTCCTTGTTTCTCTCGTTTCTTTTTCATCCTTTTTAATTCCTTGATATAAGGATATTGGAATGGTAATAGAATTAAGGATAATAAAATGTATGCACCTATAAAATATAATAAATACAACCTTCGTTCCCCCTCTTATCTAAATATTTCTTCTTATTAAAAACTTGGGCACTAACGATTTTTCATGTCAAAATTCCAATTAGTGCCTGAAATCGTATTAAAAATTGCCAAAAAGCTCTCTGGGCATCTTTTTTTAATAGATTATTGATCATAAGATCACATTTTTTGAAAAAACTCAACTTAATTTTGGATATTTGCTCGACTTTCGAGGTGTTATGCTCGACTTTCGAGATTTATACTAATTTTAATGTCTAAACTGTGTGTCATATAGCTGCTTATATAAACCGTTTCTTTTTATTAACTCCTCATGTTTTCCAATTTCAACAACAGATCCGTTTTCGATCACGAAAATTTGATCGGCTGCCAGAACGGTTGACAATCTATGTGCAATCACAAAGCTTGTCCTATTATGTAACAAAGGAACGAATGCCTTCTGAATATACATCTCAGACACAGAATCTAATGATGAAGTAGCCTCATCCAGAATAATGATTTTGGAATTTTTTAGGATAACTCTTGCTATGGAAATTCTTTGCTTCTCCCCCCCTGAAAGCTTTATCCCTCTGTTTCCCACAACTGTCATATACTGATCTGGCAAAGACATGATAAAATCATGAATATAAGCGGCTTTACAGGCAGCTATGATTTCTTCATCAGTGGCATTATCCTTACCATATCTTAAGTTCTCCTCAATGGTATCGTTAAAAAGATAGGGTTCCTGCATGACCATACCGATTTGGTTTCTAAGCGATTCCAAAGTT
>CAURFY010000332.1:0-3681 GCA_963524115.1 uncultured Bacillus sp. | reverse complement strand
TGTCCATTATAACACAAGATCATGGAAGAGAATCCGTTGATTGAATTTGTATTTAGTAAAGCACTGACTTATTTATTTCCTGGAGCTGGTTGGTCTACTCCCCTTACTCGGTGATGGTGGCCATCATTTTCAGTAGTATTAAAGTCATAATAATGGACATGCATACCATTTCCTACAGGAATAGCTGGCCCCGAGTTAGCTTTGTAATAATGGGAATGCCCGTTTTCAAACAATACATATCCTTCAGTATGGTGGATATGATTCCCATCTTGGGTTTGAATCGGGGGTGAAGTAACATCTAAACATTGGTGTACATGCCCTGAATTAACAGAAGTGTAATCAACTGACCCGTGGTTATGATGAGGGACAAATCCGTTAATAAAATCATCCTTTCCAGTCTTCATCATGCTCATCCCCTCACATTAATTAAATAATTTTTCACTTTTATGTATATGTTTTGTGGAAACGAATCATCCCAAAGCTTTACTCGTTTTTTACAACAAATATGATAAGAACTTTGAGTGTATATGAGTTTCTAATTGATTCAAAATTTCTTTTTATTACCTGTTAATTTATAATAGAATAGAGGAAATCAACCAGAATTTTGATGAAATATCACCTTAACGTTATTCCACGTTAATCAAGTAATGTGGATTTTTCTTATTCTAAAATAAAAAAATGTAGAAGTCAGTTTACCATGGGGTGATCTATTTGATTAGAAAAAGATTCCGACATATTCAACGGTACAGAGAAATTGTCAACGCTTTTATCCGTTATGGTTTCGGATTCGTCATAAAAGAAATGGGACTTATTGAACTCTTATCGATGCCAAAAAGATTATTTATGGAAGTAAATCCTGAAGCAGAAACGGAAAACACATCAACAGGAGAAAGAATCAAATTGTTTTTAGAGGAACTGGGGCCAACTTTTGTCAAAATGGGGCAGGTTGCCAGTACCAGGTACGATCTTATCCCAACTGATATCGTTAAAGAACTCGAAAATTTGCAAGACCATGCACAACAATTTCCATTTGAGGTTGTGAAGGAGACGATTGAAAAAGAACTTGGCCAACCAATTGGACAAGTTTTTAATGAGTTTTGTGAAATCCCCATTGCGGCTGCATCGATTGGGCAAGTTCATTATGCAGAATTGAAGACAGGGGAGAAAGTAGCCGTAAAAATCCAACGTCCAAATATGAAGAGTATTATCGATACAGACTTAGAAATTTTGCAGGATTTGGCTATTTTGGCAGAACAGCGTTTGGCTTGGGCAGCCCGTTACCAAATACGTGACATTGTCGATGAATTCTCGAAGTCTCTTCGTGAGGAAGTCGATTATTCAATTGAAGGTAGGAACTCTGAAAGAATAGCGAAACAATTTACTGATAATCCGAAAGTCGTGATTCCAAAGGTTTTTTGGGAATATTCAACCAAAAAAGTGCTAACCATGGAATACGTCGAAGGAACAAAGCTGTATGAAACCGAAATGCTCCAACTGATGGGAAATGACAAAAAGATTTTAGCCAAAAGGATTGTTGATTCCATCCTTCATCAAGTCTTAATCGAAGGATATTTTCATGGTGACCCACATCCTGGGAATATATTAGCTTTACCGGATGATGTCATTATTTTTCTCGATTTTGGAATGGTAGGAAGACTTACTCCAGATATGAAACATCACATTGCCTCTTTAGTCATCGCTCTCATGCGACAAAATACAGATGATGTCATCAAAGCGATTACTCGTATGGGAATTGTTCCAAATGACATTAACATCGCAATGTTAAGGGGAGATGTAGAAAAGCTGAATGAGACTTATTATGATGTACCACTGAGTAAAGTCAGTCTCGGTCAGGTGGTAAATGATCTGTTTTTAGTTGCCTACCGGCATAACATCAGAATTCCTCCTGATTTAACACTATTAGGGAAAACTCTCCTAACGATGGAGGGGATTGTTGTAAAATTAGATCCGGAAATCAGTATTTTAAAGGTTGCAGAGCCATTTGGTCGGAGACTATTAATGGAACGTTATTATCCGAAAAATGTTGCCGGTAATTTGTGGCATCAAATCGTCGATCTTGGAGAATTTGTTAGAGATTTACCTAAAGGTTTAAAAGAACTCACCCTTCTTTTTAAAAATGGTAAGGTAAGGCAGGAAATTTCTTTTCCAGAAATAGATGTTATTCTTACTAAATTGAATCAAATCAGTAACAGAATTTCATTTAGTATCGGCTTACTCTCGTTCAGTATTATCATTTGTGGCCTGATTATTGGTTCATCATTAGGTGGACAATCCTCCATACTGCTTTTAAAGATTCCGATGATTGAGATTGGATTTACTATTGGGACGTTTATGTTTCTATTGTTATTGTATTCAATCTTTAGGTCGGGAAGGTTTTAATCCTTATTATTAATATGGCTGTGTTAAAGCTCAATGTTGATTTTTTGAACCATGTTGACCTTCGTTACAGGCGTGAAGACTCCTGCGGGAGCAGCGGACAGGTGAGACCCCGTAGGCGATAAAGCGCCGAGGAGGCTCACCGCCCGCCCCTAAGGTCCGCGAAGCGCCTGGAACGGAAATCAACATTCTAGTTTAACAGAGCCATTAATAGTAATAATGGTTCTCTTTGCCTGAAAAATAATTCATCGCTGGTTGGTAACACTAAAAGCATGTAGACCAATTTTATGAACAAATTGGTAAATAAAGCTTAAGGGGAAGTTGACCATGACACTATCACCAGAGCAGAGGGTCGAATTATATGGCTTTAATAATCTTACTAAAACATTAAGTTTTAATATGTATGATATTTGTTATACAACCACAAAGAGTGAGCGTGAGGCCTATTTTCATTACATTGATGAACAGTACAATGCTGAACGATTGACGAGCATATTATCCAATGTCTCTGACATAATAGGAGCCCATGTGTTAAACATTGCAAAACAAGATTATGTTCCTCAAGGATCGAGTGTGACATTTCTAGTTTCTGAGGGTCCGGTAGTTGAAGTCCCAAATGGATCTTTTGCGGAATCGCCAGGACCTCTTCCTGATGCAGTTGTCTTGGCCCTGGATAAGAGTCATATTACAGTACATACTTATCCCGAGTCCCATCCTGATGATGGAATTAGTACTTTTAGAGCAGATATCGATGTATCAACTTGTGGGGAAATCTCTCCTCTTAAAGCATTAAATTATCTCATTCACTCATTTGATACTGATATTATGACTATAGATTATCGTGTTCGAGGTTTTACGAGAGATATAAGTGGACACAAATTATTTATTGATCACGAAATTAGTTCCATTCAAAACTACATCCCTGATGAAATAAAAAATGTATATCATATGATTGATGTAAATGTTTATCAAGAGAATATTTTTCATACCAAATGTAAACTTCGTGAATTTGATCTAAACAATTATCTGTTTGGATATACCAAGGAAAAACTAAGTCCATTGGAGGTTAAGGATATTACCGAAAAACTTAATTTGGAAATGGATGAAATTTTTTATGGGAAAAATATCCAATAGCCTTGGACAAATGCCTGGTAATTTATCCTGAACAATGGGCGGATGTCTATGCTCTTTAAGTGCTCCTACATACTATAGACTGTAACCTAAACAAAGGAGCGATATTATGGAAGACAATAGACAAATGTTCGGCGGGTATGCAGGTATGGG
>CAURFY010000331.1:0-3711 GCA_963524115.1 uncultured Bacillus sp. | reverse complement strand
ATCATATACACAAACGAGATAACGATCGGAATGGTGGTCAAGTGGTTCCAGATGTTTGATAACCACTGCCACTGGTAAAGATTATGTACCAAAGTTAGCATGCTACCTCCCCCGAAAAAGAGGATATTGATGCTGATAAAAAGCCATTTCATATTACTTGTAGTAACAGAAAGTTCATCCTCCCAAGCTAAAGCAATTTCCTCAGGCGTTCCGAGCCTTGAGGAGATTCGCTCCATTACCTCTGCCTCACTTGTGCAGTCATAGGCTTCCAATATGATTTCATCAATATGTGTTTCATACTCGAGCAAAATACTAGCCTTGTCTTGGTGATTTCCGAGTCCTTTTGCTAGTTCAGCTAAAAATTTATTCTTCGGCTGTTCCATGATTAGATCTCCCTATCACCTTGTTCATCACTTTTACAAATTCCTGCCATTCTTGGGTTTTCTCATTTAAAACTTCTTTTCCTGCATTGGTAATTCGATAGTACTTTCGAGCTGGCCCCTTTTCTTGTTCCTGCCAATAGAACTCAATGTACTCCTGTTTTTCAAGCTTATGAAGTGCCGGATAAAGAGTTCCTTCTTTAACACTTAAACCATTGTCGCTACGTTGCTCTAATTCCTTTACCAATTCATAACCATACATATCCCGCTCATTTAATAGCTGGAGCAGAATAAGCGATGTACTACCTTTAACTAATTCACGATTAAACATTTATATCACCTACCTAGAATTATTAGGTACATAGAAATACTACTGCTATTTTTAAACAATGTAAAGTACCTTTGGGATTTTTTAAAAAAATAAACCTTAGACACAGAGAATAGGAATCTTTAATAGGTATTTAAACATGCCCCAAAAAAACATTTTTCATATAAATATAGGATGGAAAGGAGGTGTTTGGTCGTTGTCTTCACAAAAAAGAACTCAAGGATTGTGTTTATTTCCAGGCTATAGATGGTGTGGTCCTGGCTGTAGCGGACCTGGTGATCCGATAAATGATGTTGATGCCTGTTGCAAAAGTCATGATAAATGTTTGAAAACTGAACAATCACGGTGTCACTGTGATCGGGAATTTGTAAATTGTTTGCGTCCAAAAGTGAACTTTCATTCAGAGAAGGGAAGAAAGGCTGCACTCATGTTCGGATACATGAATTTCCAAACGACGTTTAGTTGCAGTATCCCCAAAAGATAATCAATCACATAAAGCGCTCCTCGATATCGAGAAGCGCTTTATGTCTGCAGAAGGCGGCTGCATGTTATAGGGGAAATGCATTTATTCATTAAGTTTTTTATTCACTATTTAATTTTTTGGAACTAATGTTAATTTTCCCTCCTTTCTTTAGTTAAAGTTGATACATGATCACCTGGACCTATAAACCCTAATGCTTCAGGGGAACTGATTCTTACTTTTCTTTTTATTTCCTCAATTTGTATTCGGATTAGGCTAGACATGCGACTTCCTTGTTTGGCAGATAAGTCTCTTTGTATAGCCAGCTTTCTGGATACACTCTTCACCTTTTCAGTCATTTTAAACATCGTCATTAGCTTAATCCTAGGGGGAACCTTCCGGATGGGCACCTGAGTTTCACTTCCATTTGAACGGTTAGCTTGGGCAGGAACCTTTGGATGTAGATTAAATAGTTTCATACTATCACTACCTTTCCGAAAAGATTCAGGGTTCTTTCCCTGTTAAGTTAGTAATTCCAGATAATATGTAATGATTCCTTTAAATGAGTGCTTCCTTTTCATCGTCATTTTCTTTTAAAAAATGTCTTTTATCTATTATTGCTGAGAAAATAAGAGAAAATCCATTATCTAAAATAGAAGTTTACTGGATAAGATTGATGGAACATGATGAATAACAATATCGATACTTTGTGAAGGTACTGTTCATTTTAGGAGTCCACTATGGGTCGGAGTGATGGAATTTTCATAGAAATCAGCAAAATTTGCTGGATTTGTCATATTCTTTAAAGGAATAGTTAAACAAAGTTAGAAGTAGTATATATGAATACATAAAAGGAGGATTTTATGAATAAGAATAAATTGATTTCAGCAGGTGTTATTGTGGTATTGGTATTAATTCTAATATCTTTTTCAATCACTACAGTAGCATCCGGACATAGAGGTGTCCTTTTACAATTGGGAGCAGTGAAACCAACCATTTTAGAGGAAGGCTTTCACTTTAAAATTCCATTTATACAAACGGTTCAACCAATCGAGGTCCGAGTCCAAAAAGAAGAGAGTTCACAAACTGCTGCATCAAAAGATCTTCAAACAGTAACGGCAACCGTTGCAGTTAACTTTTCTGTTGACCCAACTGCCGTGAATAAACTATATCAAGAGATTGGTTTAGATTATAAATCTAGGATCATTGACCCGGCAATCGCTGAAGCATTAAAGGCGATAACTGCACAGTACACTGCGGAAGAAATGATATCTAAGCGACCTGAAGTATCTGCAAAAGTGAAAGATATGTTAGAGGAAAAATTAACAAAATATTTTATGAAACTTGAAGAAATTAATATTAAGGAATTTGCTTTCAGTCAGGAATTCAATAATGCAATTGAACAAAAACAAACGGCAGAACAAAACGCCTTAAAAGCTACAAGGGATTTAGAACGGATTAAAATAGAAGCGGAACAGCAAATAGCTCAAGCACAAGCAGAAGCTGAAGCTTTAAGACTAAAAAAGGAAGAAGTAACTCCAGAGTTGATTCAATTGAAACAAATTGAAGTTCAAGAGAAAGCCTTACTAAAATGGGATGGGAAATTACCAAGCGTCACAAGTGGAGCAACGCCTTTTATTGATATAACTGGCTTAACAGGTAAGTAGGAATCTATCAGGTTATGAATATAACAAAAGGTTGGTGTCAACACCATTCAGAAAATTGGATGGTGCCATACACCAGCCTTTTGTAAATTTAATGTGTGTTTTCAACAGTCCAAAAAACTCAGGTGGACTAGATTTCTCACCTAGTTTTCCCTATTCTTAACCTTGAATGAAAAAATCTATCAATTATAGGCTAAAATGAAAGAAACAGGCGATGAAAGAAGGAAAAAGGTGCTTAATATAGAAGTTTTATTGGATATGAAACCGTCGCTATGAAACTTTTGTTCACCGAGACGAAATCTTTCCAGCAATGAATGTAGGAGAAGAAGGTTATGTATTTTTTTCAGAGGACATAAAGTAGAGGTAGTGTATGTTATGAGTGAGAAGTTAATAAAAAACCCCGATGAGTGCTATCGAATTGCCGAGGAACAGGCTACTGATTATTTTAAAAAACTAAGTGAGCTGGTTTCTCAAAAAATCTATGTGTCTACCCTGACAAAGGATATACAATCTTGGAAACACAATCATATTCGTCATCATTCAGTATTTTCTCTATTTTCTGGTGTAAAAGGGAAACCTAATCCCCGGGATTATCGCAATTATATTCAATGGCTGAATCGTACAGGCAAACTAGATCATTATCTTGATAGAAGCATCTCATATATTTTCATGAGGGACTTGGGTAAGGCTTTGGACTCAACAGAGACACAGGTCAGTGTTCGGCGAGTTGTTGACAGTTTAAAAAATCAACTGATTCATTCCAACGAAGGTATAACTGAGATGTATACCATGGCTGGGTTGTATCGAAAGGCTCAAATGGAAGGCATAGAATCCACCATGATTTGGTTGGTAAATAAACTCAAGACCGTGTCTTCCAAT
>CAURFY010000330.1:0-3738 GCA_963524115.1 uncultured Bacillus sp. | reverse complement strand
TGGCTCAACATTCAGTTGCATCATTGGAAAGGTTCCCCAGTCACGCTGTTCCAGTTGTTCGGTCCTCCAGATAGGGTTTAATGGCTTCAACCATTGTATCAATGATATTCGCTCCCATTGCTTCCAAGGTTTCAATATGAAGATGAACAACTAAAAAGGAGGGCGTATTCTCTTTTTCATCTGCAGCAATCGAGCGAACAATGACATCTTTTGCTCCCCCTCCCCTTTTCACAATGGAAGGGTGTGCTTCGTTTGCCTTTTGGATAATGTCCTTTATGTGCTCCATTAAAATATTTTGAGCATGGACCAAATCTGGAATATCTTTTAAAGCTACCTGGCCAATCATGATACGCTTTTGAATGGTCGTTTTAAAACCGCCTGCCTGATGAATTATTTTAGCTGCGGAGCTGGCTGCTGCGATAACGGAAGGTTCCTCGACGGCCATTGGTACAACATATTCCTTTTGATCAATTAAAAAGTTTAAAGCTACACCAAGCGGCAGTTCATAGGTTGCAATTTGATTTTCAATCATATGACTAGCAACCTCTGGGGGCAGGTGTAATCCTTCTGTTAAAGCAATGGCATCTTCTTTGGAAATAACTTTGGCTAGAGTTAATCCCTCAATTCGCTCAGAACGATTTTTTTCATAAAATTTATTTAAATATTCCTTATTCATTTTTACCCCTTCCGATTAATGGATCATTTTAAGAAAAGGACGGTATCCCTAAGCCATTGACTCAAGGATACCGTTTTTGTCATTGCTTTTATTGACATACTGACGCATATGCTCATTGATGCCTGCTAAACAAATCACCGATGGATCCCTTTCAATTGGTAATTTCACACTTGATACATTATTGGGTAATGTTTCCTGGAATATTACCTCGTATTCGGATATGCTGATTTCTCTGCGTTTAGATAATAATTTTGCGTGGGTGTCAGTGTATAAAGAATCCCGATAATCCGGCTGGAGAATACCGGAAAAGAACTCGCCAACCGCCCCTGATCCATAGCTGTATAATCCGATTCTTGAGCCAGCTTCGATGTCTGTATTTAATTCTAGTAAAGAGAGTAGACTCAAATACAATGCGCCTGTATAAATATTGCCAACCACCTTGTTATAGCTCCTGCTGGTTTCAAAATGGGCTAGTAATCGTCTTCGATCCGCATCTGTACCCTCATCTATTACTTTTCTTAATGCTTTCAACCCCATCATGGTATAGGGTAAATGGAAACAGATAGCTTCAAAATTCTTTAATTGAAGTCCTGTTTTTTTCTTATATTGTCCCCAAACATTTTGGAAAAAGGCAATGTATTTTTCAACAGAATACTTGCCGTGGACAAAAGCTGTATCAGAGTATAGCGGACGCCAAAAATCCATTACATCTTCTGTATAATACGCACTCGGATCATCGATCGTCATGATCTTTGGATTAGCACTCATTAAAATGGCGACAGCCCCGGCCCCTTGAGTAGCTTCTGCCGGTTTATTTAAACCGTATCTGGATATATCCGAACCAAGAACCAGTACTTTACTTTCCGGATTTAATGCAATATGTCCTTTTGCCATTTGGATACCAGCTGTTGCCCCGTAACAGGCTTCCTTTACTTCGATCGAGCGTGCATGAGGATTTAACCCTAATAAATGATGAACATAAATGCTTGATGCTTTTGAATGATCAATACCCGATTCAGTAGCAAAGATAACAAAATCAATTTTCTCCTTGTCCTCTTCGTCTAAAATCTCTAATGCTGCGTTTGCCGCTAACGTTACAGCATCTTGCGTAATGGGAGGAACAGCCATCTTTTCCTGTCCAATACCAATGGTGAATTTTTCGGGGTCTTCATTTCTTGCAACAGCTAATTTATTCATATCAATATACAGATGAGGAGTATAAAAGCCAATTTTATCTATTCCTATTTTCATAACTGTTCACACCCTTTTGATTTTCTTATGCTATAGAATGGACTAAAAAACTATTTCATTTATAATCAGTTTTACTATACTATATGGATTATTTTTATTAATTGAGTTGGGTCAATTTTTTTAAAACACTGCCGGCATTATAATGGGTGGGTAAATTGTTTGGCTTAACATTAAAATCTCCCGCATCACCACAGAAGAAGCAGAATCCCTTATTTTGGGCAATGTTCAATCTAAGCAGGGTAATATCTCACAAAGGGGTAAATAAGATTGGAAAATATTGAAATTTCATCATTTAAGAGATTTAGAGATCGGGGATTTGCAAAGGCAGACTTTTACAAGAAGGGACTTACAAACGGTTTTCTTTTAAATTTCCTACCAGAACAAATAATGCCAGAACATTTTCATCCACATTCACAGTTATTTTTTCATGTTCTCCAAGGTGGAGGGACGTTTATTTCGGATGGAAAAGAAACAGAAATAAAAGAAGGTAATATTATTCATGTTCTTGGAACTGAGAAGATTGGGTTTGTTAATGCAAATGAAGAAACTACTATATTTGTAATACGCTGCTTAAAAGAAGAATAATGTTTTCACATTATTTATGACCAACAGCTTTTTACTATTTAAACAAGGTTGGCGATATAAAATGCAATTATCTTTATACTGGCATCCACAATGCCAAACCTGTAGAAAAACAATGAAATGGTTAGATGTACATCAAGTGCCATATAAATCATTTCATATTGTTAAAACCCCTCCATCTCGAGAGAAATTACAGGAAATGTATGAAAAAAGCGGATTGGAGTTAAAGTGTTTTTTTAGTACCAGCACGAAAAAGTACCGAGAATTAGGAATTAAGAATAAATTAATGACAGCAACAGATAAAGAATTACTAGATTTATTAGCATCTGATGGAATGTTATTGAAAAAACCAATATTAATAGTTGGAGAAAAAGTCATTATTGGATTTAAAGAAGAAGAACTTGAGAAATACACAACATCATAGATTTGAATAGTGAGGTACCAAGGAATTTTATGATGATTCCAGAACACTCGTGAAAGAGTTCACAGGTTTTCGGCTACTGCCATTAAATAATATGCCAATCCGATTTGTTGGTTTTCCAACATTCCTCTATGAAAATCATCTTGCTAAAAAAGAGCGTTGCTCATGGTTTCATCCATGAGCAACGCTCTTATCATTTATTGTTGTATATACTTACTTCTGACCTCATCTAGGTTCACCGAGTTCAAATCATCAGAAACGTCAATCATTCCGAGGATATTATCATCTAAATATATTCCATAGGAACCGGCTTTATCTATCGTAAAGCCAACATCAAAGATCCCCTTCTGCCCGACAAACTTGGTAACAACTTGTTGTGTACTGGCATCCTTTATAGTAAAATTGCCAGTCGGATTATCAAAGGCAGTTAAATCTAGCGACAATTTTGTTGGAATACCTGTATTAGTAACCATGATAAGTGGTTCCAATTCGTAACCAGTGCCTTTTACTCCTAAAGTTTGTTCATTATTTGTAATTTGAGCCTTTTTCACTAATCGATCAGTTGCTACCTTACTGATATCATCACCATAAATACTTGTTTGAGATGCGGCGCTAGATCCACTGGTTGCTGAATCATTTCCAGATGATTTACTAGTAGACGTAGACACTGTCTTAAGATCATCGACAACTTTAATGGTTCCACTAAGCATTCCCATCCAGCAGCTAAAGCTTAAATCTTCATCACCAGGAGTGAATTCAATCGTGTTTTTACCACTCTCAAGCTTTTGTTTTATATTTAAAGAAGGAA
>CAURFY010000329.1:0-3740 GCA_963524115.1 uncultured Bacillus sp. | reverse complement strand
GGATGGATATGGTCAAGTTGGAAAAATATCAGGGGTTTTCTGCAGAATTAGCAGGGGTTATTTGTTTATTTCTTTCAACTGCCACCGGAATACCAGTTTCGACAACACATACAATATCAACTGCGATTATGGGCGTGGGAGCTGCAAAGAATATCAAAGATGTCAATTTTGGCGTTGTCCGTGAAATGGTACTGACCTGGGTGCTGACATTCCCTTGCTGCGGGTTAGTTGGGTTCTTGATTGCAAAGCTGTTCCTATGGGTTTTTTAAATTGGGAAATGTCCATTTGATATAGTAAACATCAGGACGGTTCTTGTGTTTTTCTAATTGATGTTCTTGTATGGCATTAATGATGAAATAAAATGTGTGACAGAGGAATTAATACAAATGAAGAAGGTTAACCCAGCTGTCCCTGAAAAGGCATTCCTGCTTTTTCTCCATTTTTAGACTACTCTTTCTAAAATTAACATACTATACTGTTATATCTAAAAACATGAGAGGTGCATTGTATGAATGACAAAAGAGATGTCTTAGATAATGGTCCTTTTCTTCATGGTACTAAAGCTGAACTTAAAATTGGGGATTTATTAGAACCACAATACCTATCAAATTACCAAGAAAAAAAATCTAACTATATCTATTTTACTGCAACATTGAATGCTGCTAAATGGGGTGCAGAATTAGCAAGATCTACAACAAAAGAAAGAATTTATATTGTAGAGCCAATGGGTGATTTTGAAAATGATCCGAACTTAACTGACAAAAGATTTCCTGGAAACCCAACCCGTTCTTACAGGTCTAAATCTCCTTTGAAAATAGTAGCCGAATTAAGTTCATGGGAAAGACATACCGACGAAGAAATAAATCATATGCTTGCATCTTTAAAAAAGTTAAGTGATGAAGGAAAAAATGTAATATACGATTAATCCTTAAAATCCGGTGGTGCAACAACCACTAAAATAAGCACGGGAGTTAAAAAATATGAAACAATTGGGGACGCTATACTTTTTCTGTGGAAAAATGGGCGCAGGAAAATCCACTAAATCAAAACAATTGGCGATAGATAAACATGCGGTACTGTTGTCTGAGGATGAATGGCTTTCATCTCTTTATCCCAATCAGGTCAGATCATTTGAGGACTATCTAAAATTCTCAGCGCAGCTCAAGCCGTTGGTGAAAAAGCATGTCCAAAACCTATTAAGTGTTGGTACAGATGTAGTGATGGATTTTCCAGCTAACACAAAAAAACTGCGAAAGTGGTTTTTGGATATCGCCTCAGAGGTCAATGCAAGCCATCAACTAATTTTCCTTAATCTAAATAACGAGCAATGCTTACGTCAAATTGCACAAAGGCGGAGCGAACAACCCGAGAGAGAAGGTTTTGACACGGAAGCGGTGTTTATTCATGTTACTAGATTTTTTGAAGCACCAGAAGCATCAGAAGGTTTAAATATTTTAGAGTTTAGTGGAAAAGAATAACAAGGAATTCAACACAGCCTTAGAACCTGGTAACTTGCGTTCATTAATTTTTGAAAAATAAACTCAAAGTCTAATACACCTCTTCTAATCCTTTCGGAGCTAATTGCTCTGTTAGCCATTCGGATTGATCAAATTCCTTGGATTTTTCAATTAGATGCTCCTGGGGAATTATGTGCCTGCCTGTTAACCTAAATATGAGGAGGAATTTATTGGAGAAGAACATTTTACACGTTACGTGAATTAAAATAGATAAAATTTGTGGCCTTTCCAGGATTTTATTTTTAGCTATGCGAGATTCTTGGTATTTATAACTGTATCGTTGCTTTTTCTACAGAGAATAAAAAAATGAAGTGCCTTAAATAATAGAAAAGGGATAAATCGTATCCAAAAATACATAAATGGCTGTGAGGTAAATTAATATGGCAGAATTCAAATTTGAAATAACGAAACATATTGTGGTCCTTTCTGAATCAGGAAAGGGCTGGACAAAGGAACTGAATCTTATTAGTTGGAACAATCGAGAGCCAAAATATGATCTCCGAGAGTGGGATCCTGACCATGAAAAGATGGGCAAAGGGATAACATTAAGTAATGAAGATATGAAAAATTTAAAAAAGGCTTTAGTTGAATTAAGTATTGAATAATCATGCCTGTGGTGATGCTTCTTGAAAAAAATCCATAAAAGGCGATAAAAACTCTTGAATCAAACTATACTCAAAAGCCTTCTCTCTTAAAGCAACAAGGATTTTCCAATTTTCTCGGAGCACAATTATTTATAATTCGTTTCACTACTTTGGCTGTAACGTTACAGTTGTTTTGGACAAAAGTAAAAGCACTCAATAAACAGAGTGCCTTGTCCTGCAAATATTTTTTATCTAAGTAAATCACTTATTGAAGATTCAAATGTTTCCCTTAAAAATGAATCTAATACACTTTCATCAAAAACTTTATCTTCTGGCCCCATAAAACTGTATGTGTTTTCGTTGAAATAAAATTCATGCCCATATCCAGAACGAATATTTTCTATTTCAATTTTTTTATTGGTGAATTTTACTTCCAATCTATAATTAAACAGTCGAACCTTGCAAAAATAATCTTCGATTTCTATTTCGAAATTTTTTTCAGCAACTTCCGATACATCCCTCAAACTATATTCTAAATCAAGAAAGTAATTTCTAATCATTTTAAACGTTTCGTCTACCGTCCTACGGATAGTTAATTCTTTCTTAAAAACCTCGTGTACTTTCGGAATAAATTCGTCTTTAAAACTCATCACATCATCACCTTTTCCTCAATATTTTTGACATTAGTAGATATTCTCTGGAAGACAGGTAAGACAGGGGGACGGTTCTTGCGTTTCTGTAAAAAAATTGTAACTTTATTTAGGTTCAAAAGTGTAATTTTTTTCTAAATATAGTGGTGACACTTGGTAAATAACACAAATATGAGGGGTTTGTGACCAGTTGGAAAATGTTGGCGAAACAGTAGAACCGTCCCCTCGTTTCTCCTGGCCTTGATACAATTAGCTTGTTACAAAAAGTCCTCCATTTAAGTGTAAAATTTGCCCCGTCATATAGGATGAGTCACTAGAAGCCAGAAAAACATATGCTGGTCCAAAGTCTACCGGTTGACCTGCTCTTTTCATAGCGGTAGTACTACCCCATTGTGCTACTTGATTGGCAGGGAAGGAGGAAGGAATAAGTGGTGTCCAAACCTTTCCGGGAGCAACACCATTTACTCGGATCCCTTTTTGAGTTAAAGATTTTGCTAAAGATCTAGTGAAGGACACAATTGCTCCTTTCGTAGCTGAATAATCGATTAATTGGGGGTTTCCTTCGTAAGCAGAAACCGATGTGGTATTAATAATACTTGCACCATTTTTCAAGTGAACCAGAGCAGCCTTTGTTAAGAAAAACATTCCAAAAACATTTACTTGAAACGTTCGTAGTAGCTGGTCAGTAGGAATGAGTTCGATTCCATTTTGTACATATTGAACAGCTGCATTATTGATAAGGATATCTAATTTGCCATATGCTTGCATCGTATCTGCTATCACTTTATTACAAAAGGCTTCATCTGCGATATCACCTGAAATCGTGATACAGCGGCGTCCGGTTGCCTCTATTAACAGTTTCGTTTGCTCAGCATCCTTCGTCTCATTATAAAAAACAATGACAAGATCCGCTCCTTCCTTAGCAAATGTCAAAGCAACAGCCCGTCCAATCCCACTGTCTCCACCTGTTATAATAGCCACTTTTCCTT
>CAURFY010000328.1:0-3748 GCA_963524115.1 uncultured Bacillus sp. | reverse complement strand
CTCAAATACCAGCAGTCATTTTATTTGCGCGTAGAACTCAAATACCAGCAGTTATTTTATTTGCGTGTAGGACTCAAATACCGGCAGTTATTTATTTGCACGCAAAACTCACATTCCTGCAGTCCCTTCGCTATAAGTAGAAGTGTTACTAGGTGGGGTCAAATAAGGTTTATTTTTCAATTTATCCTTAAATTCATTAAGCAAGGTGTCGCCGCTCAAACCTTTATCCATTAAATCCTTAAGGAGCAATTCGGCATAGTTTTTCCGTGAAGTACGTTTTAAAGTTCCTTGTAAAATGATGCTTATATTCGTTTCTAATTTTCTTACCGAGCGGGCTTTGATATGGAAGGAGACGGGGTCATTATCCTGCTTACTGATGGTAGCTCTAACAATAAATTCTTGCTGGCTCTGCAGTGCTTTTTCAAAAAATTCAAAGTTTGCAGGGGTGGTATAAACTTCAATCAGCCAAGTGTTTTGATCATCTTCCTTGTTGATGATTAAACCGTCAACCAATTCAATGTGCTTCAGATCGTTTTCCTCGACAACCTCAAGTGAGATTAATCTAAAAGTTTTCATCCACATTCCTCCCATTCTTGTTTTGCCCAAATTATACCATATAGAGAGTGGAAAGCGAATTCCGCTTTTGTCGAAAAATAGTTACGATAAGGGCTGTTTTTGAATTTTCGAGGGAGACTAAGGTCTAGAAAACAGATTTTCACCCGATTTCTTAGGGTTTTGACAAGAATATTCTGGATAAATCTAACTTTTAACAATTTTACGACATATAGAAGATTAGGCTATGATGGGGGCATCAAATCAGAGAGGAGATGAGAAATGATTAATCAAGTTACATTAGTAGGCAGATTGACCAAAGACCCGGAAATAAGGGTTACAAATGAAGGCATTCCTGTCACACATGTCACTTTAGCTGTAAATCGCCACTTCAAAAATCAAAATGGCCAGATAGAAGCTGATTTTGTACAATGCACACTGTGGCGTAAAGCGGCCGAGAACACTGCTCAATTTTGCCGAAAGGGTTCAGTTGTTGGGATTACCGGCAGGATTCAAACCCGCAATTACGAAAATAACGAAGGACGCAGAGTGTATGTGACTGAAGTTGTGGCAGAAGGTGTCCAGTTTCTTGGAAAAAGAGTAACAGAGTCTGAGCATGGATCGATACCTGTACCTGTACCTGAACCGGTTCCCGTGCCAGTGACTTTTTCGAGGGAGGTCTGATGGTGGATGAATCATTCGAACAACTTGTGAAAGTTGAAAGACTACTGGAAAACTTAATCACCATGATAGGCAGGTCGAATCGCCGTTTGATCGACTTATCCAAACGAGTTAGCCAAATGGAGCAATTTATTATTGAGGTTACTTCATCAGAAATCCCCTTTCCTGATGAACGTTACACCTTTATTGCTCGGGTCGAGAAGCCAACCCCAAACTCGTAAAGAGAATCCACACAAATCCAAACCAACATTTCATTTCATTTGAAACCGAAACACCATCAAGTCCATTCTAAGCGTCCTACCATAGAAAAAATCAATGGATCCTACATATAAACCCTCATTATTAAGGCTTGACCACAAATCTAGTGGCCAAGCTTTTTTTTTTGCAAGGTATGTCCATTAAATAGATTGTTCGAACTTTCATATAACGAACGGTACATACGTTGTTAACAGGTTGCTTACGCTTCAGCTGTTGAAGTCCAAGAGCGATTTCATCAGCTGGAGCTCCAACACAATCCCCCTCTTCTTATGTTCCTGATTTAACCTTGGCCACGCCTAAAGCTAAATGATCCCAGAGGATTTGTTCGATCACCTCCGCTTTGTTTTGGTGGCAATCGATAATTAGGATAACCTCACCGTGTTTCCCTCGTAACACCCGTTTCTTTTTTCTCCAAACTTTGAAAATAAATAACTTAATCCCAAATCCTAGCATAAAAACAAAAAAGGTACCAATGAGCCCCCAATAAAAGGGCCCCCACTTTAACATAAATCCAAAACTGGCCCCAATCACTGCAAATCCCGTTGCTAGAGCCATCGAAAGATCAATGAGCGAAACTCCATCGGCACGGTGAAGTGAATCAAATATTTTTCGTTCTTCCACTCGATTATTTAAAGGAACAGCAAAAATATCCTCTTTTTTGACACCTATGTGTTCCAAAGCTGATATCGCTAACTCTAGATAAATGTTGTGTTCAAAGGTTGAGAATACTTGCATACGATCACTCCACTTTAGTTCCTCTAATTATTTTGAAGTTGGGACTCTGGTAGTTTAATCTTAAAAATGTCTGTTGTTCGCTATCAAACATTTTATTGTTTTCAACAGTATTGACATAGGAATCATATGTCGAAAAACCGTAAATAGACGGAAGGAATAATAACCATTCATTGTTTAAAACGGAGGTTGCTTGCTGTGTTTTTCCTAAGAAAAGTAAACTAACTGCTTCAAGCGCATGAGAAAAGTAGAAAAAGATAACAGACCAAATAATAACAAAAAAGGCTGTGATAATTCGATGAATATAAAGCTCCCCTAACCCGGGCATACATAATGACCAAAATACGGCAAAGATAGGTTTCCGTTTATCAAGATAGTTAATCTCCAAAGCCCCTATGCTAAAAGTATTAAATCGATGATTTTCTCTTTCAGCTAAAATAAAGACTTTATTTAAATCGACAGTTGTTCGGTAGCTATCCCAAATCCCAAATAGATAAACAGGAATATAAATGAGTAACCATCTAGTATCCAAAATATCTTTGGCCATATCAATCTTGCCTTGAAACGAATAAATCATCGCTAAGTTTACGTGAGCTTGTAAATTCACAACAACTTCCCACATAAATAAGACAAATCCACGAATATATTTTGATAGTAAAAGATGGCCAAAACCAGGAAAAGCCGCTGACCACCAGGCATTAATAAATGGATTCTTGAGATGAATTTGTGTTGACCCAAGCGTGCTTAAATAAGCTTTATAACGTCGGGCAGTATTATCATTCTTATAGTTATTCATAAAGTCGCTCCTAAAAATTGTAAAAGTCCCTATTTTCCCTTACTATTTACTAAAAATAGAATCCTATCCAAAAAAGAGGAATTAACCCTAGCCGCGGTGAAGCTTTAAAGCATCGGGGGTCAGGCACCCAATTACCCTTTAAAGCGGTAAGGCAGCAATCGAAGGAGGCTCGATCATGAAGAAATTATGGTGGAAAGAAGCGGTGGCCTATCAAATCTATCTCCGCAGCTTTATGGATTCAAACGGGGATGGGATTGGCGACATCCAGGGTGTCATCTCAAAATTACCCTATTTAAGTGACTTGGGGATTGACGTAATTTGGATTTCCCCAATGTACCAATCACCAAACGATGATAACGGCTATGACATCAGCAACTACCAAGAAATCATGGCTGAATTCGGAACGATGGCGGACTTCGACCAGCTTCTCCAAGAAACACATCGCCTAGGCATGAAGCTGATCCTCGATCTAGTCATCAACCATACCAGCGACGAGCATCCCTGGTTCATCGAATCGCGCTCTAGCAGGGACAATCCAAAGCGCGACTGGTACATCTGGCGGGATGGCAAGCAAGACGGTTCATCCCCAAATAACTGGGAAAGTATTTTCGGCGGCTCTGCCTGGGAATACGACCCCCAAACTGAACAGTACTACCTGCACCTTTTTTCGCGCAAACAGCCCGACCTGAATTGGGAAAATAACCAAGTTCGCCAAACTCTCTATAAAAT
>CAURFY010000327.1:0-3770 GCA_963524115.1 uncultured Bacillus sp. | reverse complement strand
GCCCTGCTCTGCCGGCCTCTTGGTAATAGCTCTCCATATTTCTCGGCATTTGGTAATGTATGACATAACGGACATTGGACTTATCAATCCCCATCCCAAATGCTGATGTTGCGACCATCAACGGCTTTTCGTCTTGCAAAAAAGCATTTTGTTGTTCAAGCCTCTCTTTATCACCGAGACCTGCGTGGTAGCGTGCCACTTTAACTTTTGCTTTTGTTAATGCTTGATAGAGCTGATCGACTGTTTTCCTTGTTGCGGCATAAATAATTCCTGATTCTTGTTCATTTTTTTTAACATAATCAAGTAAATATCGGTCGCGATCCTGACCCTTAATAACTGAAAAAGATAGATTATTGCGCTCGAAGCTAGTCACGACTTCATTTTCGATGTTGAGTGACTGACTTATATCCTGACGAACATGTGCTGTTGCAGTTGCCGTTAGTGCAAGGATAATCGGCTTTGTTTGAATATGATTCAGAATGCTAGAAATGTACATATAACTTGGGCGAAAATCATGTCCCCATTGGGAAATACAATGCGCCTCATCAACAGCGATTAGTGGAATTTCTAATTCCCCTAACTCTTGTAAAAATTGCCCTGATTCCAGTCTTTCAGGAGAGATATACAGCAGCTTGTACTTTCCTTGTCTTGCTAGCATCATTCGCTCGTGGATTTCATTTGTCGTTAGACTGCTATTAATATAGGTAGCCGCGATCCCCAATTGTTGAAGTGTATCGACTTGATCCTTCATTAACGAAATTAGTGGAGAGATAACAATGGTTGTCCCTGAAAAAACAAGTGCTGGGATCTGATAACAGAGGGATTTTCCGCCTCCTGTAGGCATGACACATAAGGTGTTTTGACCTGAAAATACATGTTCAAGGGTCATTTTTTGGCCAGTGCGGAATTCATCGTAACCAAAGTGGGTTTTTAATATTTGTTGTGCTGCTTGTATCAAATGTGGTTCCTCCTCTTATACTAGGAGACTAGTGGTTTTATTTCTTTCTATTATACCGTGATTTCATATGGAATGAGGTCATTTTTTAGATAAAAAAGAATCAAGGCATATCATGCCTTGATTCCCTTCATTCAAATACCCTCTTTTACAGGTAGTAAGTTTATTTAAGACAAGAAAGTTATTTTTGTCCTTTTTTTGTGTAAAAAGCAAGACCAAAAGCAAACAAAGGGACTAAAACAGACATTCTTAACCAGCCAGGTTGGGTGGCGATGACAATTGATGGAACTAAGCTTGCACAACCACAAATTAGGAAAGCCCTCCAAGACTTTTTCCAAAAACCCCAAGTCAATAAAACACCCGAAGCTATTATTAATCCCCATAAGATAAAACCAACCAAGAAGAGACCCCAGTCTCCAAAACTAAAGCCTAACAGAAAGAATTCCATTTGTACTCCCTCCTTAGTCTTTAATCTAATAGTAAATGATTATTGCTAAATCGATGGCTTAACCTAGATTTAATCTACCTTTATTATACTATTTTATAGGGCTAACGCGAAGCACAATCACTTGTTAATAGCTATTATTCTCCAAGCTTTTATTGTTTTCATACCAATTGGTTAATTGAGTGAGGATCGCAAATACGAGGAAGAAATTCATCGACCAAATGCTAATAAAAGTGGCTAATCCTCCATATTCAATGGTGTAATAGCCTTTTAGTTTCATTACAATCATCGATTCAATAAAAATAAGTATAAATCCAACTACACTTGATACCACCATTCTAATCATTTACCTTCTCCCCCAACATGTTTGTTTCCCTTAGCTACGATGGCCAATTGATTTCTAACGATTCATTCACTTCTGATAGTTAATTTTAGGATAAAATCACCGGTTTAAACAATGACTTTATACACAGTGGCAACTGATTCGAACACTAAAAAAACCAAAGCATACAAACAAAAAGCAGAGTACGAATGCACCCTGCTTTTGTTTGTATGCTTTGGTTAATCTTTTTTCAAAAAAGTACTAGGCATTACAACTGCAACAACTTCTCCACGAGCACATAGAACATCTTTCGCATACACTTCCGTCGTCACTTTAAACTTCTTCGGATGAATCTCCTCCACTGATCCCACCGCTTTTAGGGCAACGCCGTGGGGAGTAGGTTTGACAAAATCCACATGCAAGGAAGCGGTTACAAAACGAGGCGGCTCAGCTTCTTCTCCGACCTCATGACCATTCTTTCTATGTAATGCTATTGCAGCAGAACCTGTGCCATG
The DNA here is from genome assembly GCA_963524115.1 of uncultured Bacillus sp. GTDB lineage: Bacteria > Bacillota > Bacilli > Bacillales > Cytobacillaceae > Bacillus_BU. The sequence goes on along the minus strand of CAURFY010000327.1, from coordinate 1,533 downwards.
GCAATCTATTAACGACGCAACGATCCCCCCATAAACAAAACCTGGTAAAGCAGTATGTTCTGGTTCTGGAGTATAAATTGTTACGGTTTGTTCACCCTGCCAACCTGTCCTAAATTGATGCCCCTCATCATTAAGTCGTCCACAACCATAACAGTGTGCAAAATCATCTGGATACTCATCTTGAATTGCCTTAATCAAAATTTCTTCCACCAAATCTCCTCCTTTTTCAGAATATTATAACATATTAGATGAATAAATGATTCTAATTATTTTTTTATTAAGCAAATATATTTTTTAATTATTATACAATTCACATTTTCTTTAGCGTGGAAAAGGTATTTTATTTTATCAAAATAGCTTTATTATTTTAAAAAGACTTTCTTTTTCTTAACAACAACCTCCAAATCCATAGATATAAGGGTTTATAAACATACTTAACTTCTTTAACAAAAATTGTTTTTGACAAGGTTATACCGCCAAAAGTAATATAGTAGAATAATAAGGAGGTAGTATCATGTCAAAGCAAAATAGACAGAAGATTGTGGATAGTGTTCCCCAAACAGGATTCTTAGGGCAACCTATGGGATTATTCACACTCTTCTTCACTGAATTCTGGGAGCGCTTCTCCTACTATGGAATGAAAGCCATCCTCGTCTACTATATGTATTACAAGGTCACTAAAGGTGGATTAGGGCTTGATGAAACCCTAGCAGTTTCGATTGTGTCGATATATGGCTCACTAGTATATATGTCTGGAATTATCGGAGGATGGTTAGCAGATAGAATATTCGGCACATCAAAAGCCGTATTTTACGGTGGAATATTAATCATGTTTGGACATATCTTTCTTGCAATACCTGGTAGTGTCGCGATGTTCTTTATTTCAATGGTCTTGATTATTTTAGGAACTGGCCTACTTAAACCAAACGTATCTAGTATTGTTGGTGAAATTTATAGCATTGAAGACAGCCGTCGTGATGCTGGTTTCAGTATTTTCTATATGGCAATTAACTTGGGAGGTTTCTTATCTCCACTAGTTGTCGGAACCGTGGGAATGAAGTACAATTTCCACCTTGGTTTCGGTATAGCTGCAGTCGGTATGTTCTTAGGATTACTCGTCTTTATTTTTACTAAGAAGAAAAACCTGGGTCTTGCGGGTAAAACCATTGCCAATCCGCTGTCCCCTTCTGAAAAGAAAAAAGTTTACACCTCTATTGGATTGGGACTGCTAATTTTCGCGGTTCTGATTGCGATTGCGATTACAACCGGAATTTTATCCTTCGACTTTTTTGTTACGATTGTTGGGATTCTTGGATTTTTGATTCCAACTATCTATTTTGTGGTGATGTACCGCAGTCCTAAAACGACAGCTGTTGAGCGGTCTAGAATTATTGCCTACATCCCTCTTTTTCTAGCATCTGTTATGTTCTGGGCGATTCAAGAGCAAGGATCAACGATTCTGGCAATTTATGTTGATAAACGTACCCAATTGGACTTCGCTGGTATTCATATTTCACCCGCTTGGTTCCAATC
>CAURFY010000326.1:0-3772 GCA_963524115.1 uncultured Bacillus sp. | reverse complement strand
GACAACTACTATCTGGATGGGGATTTTAACTTTATGCTGCAGGATTTACTTCTAATTCCACTTTAATTTTGATGTCTTTCCCTACAAGTACGCCACCTGTTTCAAGTGCAGCGTTCCAGGTTAGACCGAATTCTTCACGATTAATTTTAGCTTCTGCTTCAAATCCGTAAACTTCTACACCCCATGGGTTTGTACCTTTACCACCAAACTCAACATCAAATGTTACTGATTTCGTTACCTCTTTAATCTTTAAGTCACCAGTTACTTTGTAATCTTCTCCATCTTTTGTAATGCTAGTTGATTTAAAATCAATAGTTGAGTAATTTTCTACATCAAAGAAATCTCCTGATTTTAAGTGGTTATCACGATCTTCGCTACGTGTGTTGATGCTTGCAACGTCAAACTTGAATCCTATTGAAGCTGTAGTAAGATCTGTTAACTCTGCCGCTTCTACTTCTGCTGTATATGTTTCAAAAGTCCCTTTTACTTTAGATACCATCATGTGTTTTACTTCAAATCCAATGCTTGAATGTGATTGATCTACTGCCCATTTTGCCATTTTAAAATTCCTCCAATATGTTTTGTTTTTATCTCGAATTTTTTTATCTCGAATTCGAGGTATTTGCTCGAAAAATTGTTTACCCAGTCATTTCAAAATAATCCTAGGTAAACCAGTAGAGATATTATTTATTCGGTTAATATAGTTTTGAAATATATCTCGAATTAATTTATCTTTAACTTGAGATAAATTTATCATATATTCATTTCGATTGTCAATGCTTTTTGAAAAAGTTTTTTTAACACAATTTTATTCATACAAAAAACCCATGGAACATACTATGATATATTTGTACAAATGATAAATATTAGAATAATAGTTACAATTAAAATTCATCAATAGAAAGTAGATTTTGTATGAAAACATTTTATACTCGTTTAGTGCGTTTAATATTTGGACTATTTTTATATTCTCTTGGAATCGTGGTTACCATGAATGCGAATATTGGATATGCCCCGTGGGATGTTTTACACGTTGGGTTGTCCAAAACGATTGGATTGAGCATCGGCACCGTTTCGATCATTGCTGGAATTGTAATTGGAATTATCACAGTAGTTTTGGGTGAAAAACTCGGACTCGGCACCCTGTTAAATATGGTGCTTATTGGATTGTTTCTGGACATGCTGATTGCTTTAGAAATAATTCCTGTCGCTAGCAATTTCTTCCTTGGAGTGCTCATGGTCATCATTGGATTGTTCATTATTGCTATAGCATCGTATTTTTACATTGGCTCAGGATTCGGAGCTGGCCCAAGGGACAGTTTGATGGTGGCACTCACTAGAAAAACAGGCTTACCCGTTGGTGTCTGTCGTGGAACAATTGAGCTTTTGGCTGTCTTTGCCGGTTGGAGACTCGGAGGAATGGTTGGGTTCGGAACGATTATTTCTGCGTTTGTCATTGGATTTTGTGTTCAGTTAACGTTTAAATTGCTTAAGTTTGATGCAACAAAAGTAAAACACGAAACATTAGGCCAAACAATTAAAATACTCAGTACCGTTAAGAAAGAGCCAATGAAAAATACAGATCTACCTTGAAGTCATTAAGTTCTCAAAGAGGCTGGAAGTTTTTTTCGGTTATCCTTACCTGAAAGTGTTTCACCATCAGAGTGATCAAACGCGGGGGTGTCGGTTTTTCATTTATTTTGTTCTCGTCACATTGCCTGTAAATGACCTGGTAATCCAGTTTATTGATCCGTACGACATCAAGAAGTTCTTCAAAAATGAGATAGTATAAATATATAAATAAAGTCTATGATCTAGGAGGTCATAGACTCTGTTTTAATGTATTTTATTTATCAAACTAATTAAATATTTAATGCTTCGTTAATATGAGTAACAGGATGTTGGAGAAAAATCTCTAAATCTTTCTCGAAGGAATATTGATGGATAATATCCAGCTTTCAAAAAAGGTTTTATGAGAGTTTTGGTCATGATAAAGTCTATCTGTTCTTCATCACCCATATAAAAAGAATGGGTTCCAGTTTGGACAAATCCCATTTTCTTATAAAAAGCAATGGCATTTTCATTCTTTTCCCATACACCAAGCCAGATTTTCTTTTTATTACCTTCTATAGCAATTTCTATAGCCTTTTTTAGTAGATATTTTCCAAGCCCTTGTTTTTGAAATTTGCTCCTTATATAAATCCTTTCAATTTCTAGTGATTCATCACCCATTTCTTCAGACTGAGCATCCTTGGTATTGAGCTTTATATATCCAGCCAATTCTTTATTAAAATAAACAAAAAAGAATTGTGAAGAAACATTGGATAATTCTTTTTCTAATTGGTTTAAGTTAAATGTCCTCTCCAAGTAGACATTCATATTTTCAGATGAGTTCTGATACTTAAATGTGTCATTAAATGTTTCACAACTTATTTCTTGAAGTTTGTGTAAATCTTCAAGGCCACACAGGTTTAAATTCATCATCATTTAATCGTCGCTCCTTTAAATCATCAATAATTTCTCTTGTTTCCCTTTTTAACGAATTCCCAGTCTTTTTCTATATTTTTTCTTACTTTTTGAAGAAGATTGAAAATGGTTTCTACTTCTCCTTCTGAAAATCCCTTTAATGCAACGGTATCGGAATAATCATGTTCTCTTTTGATAAAAGGATAAACTGTCTGCCCTTTTTCTGTTGGAAAGAGCTTCTTTATTTTTTTGTTATGCTGATCGTCAATCTTTTCGATAAAACCATTCATTTCAAGCTTTTTTATAGCACGGGCTGCTGTTGTACGATCTACCTTGATCATTTCAGCTAACTTTTCTTGAATCATTCCTGGGCTTTCACAAATTCAGACAAGGTATAAATACTGCCCTTTTGTAAGGTCATATTCTTTAAATTCTATATTGCTTAAAGAATCTAATGCCCTTGCTATCATTCCAATTTCACGTAGAACTTCCTTCATAATTTACTCCTCACCCCGTATTTTTTGTTGCATTTACTATAAAATTAATATAAATTAAATTTAACTTAGCTTTATTGCATTTGCAACAAAATCATCATGATCATATTACTCTTAAAGGACTGAAAAAAATGCATGCAAAAAAAATAACGATTGAAGAGGATTTACGGATAGCATTTAAAATTAGAAAAGAAGTATTTGTGAAGGAACAAGGTGTGCCATTAGAAGATGAATTTGATCAATTTGACAAACTAAATGATCTTTGCGAACACATATTAGTTCATTATCATGATCAGCCAGTCGGAACAGGACGGGTTCGAATAGTTGATGGCGTAGGCAAATTAGAACGGATCTGTATCCTGGAACCTTACCGTAAATTTGGGCTTGGAAAAATCATTATAAAAGCGTTAGAAGAAATAGCGAAAGAACGGGGAGCGTCCCAGGTTAAATTACATGGTCAAACCCAGGCAGAAGGATTTTATAAAAAACTAGGGTTTCGAACTTCATCTTCAATCTTTATGGAAGATGGAATCCCACATATTCTCATGCTCAAAGAATTATCTACTAAAAAATGATAACGAGGTCGAGTAAAGCCAATTATATTGTTTATTTAGTAGGAATATTACTATTAACCCTTGGTATTTCTTTCACGATACAATCAGACCTTGGAACTTCACCCTTTGATGCGCTATTGGTAGGACTGTCCTTAAATGTGGGGCTAACTGTAGGAAGTTGGGAAATCATAATAGCTTTACTATTGATAGGTTTTAATTCATTTTTAAAAAGACAAAGACCAGAGGTTTTGGGTTTGT
>CAURFY010000325.1:0-3792 GCA_963524115.1 uncultured Bacillus sp. | reverse complement strand
CGCTGAAGCTGAGGCGCAAAAAATGGCAAATGTCCATGATTCTTCACTTGGAGGAATATAAAAATGGGAAACCGTCTATTTCAAGAAGCGAAGAAATTTGTAAGTTTAGCCAAGTCAGCGGATCCAAATGATCAGCAAACTGCAATACCTAGAGCAAAAAACGCTTTAGAATCTGCCTATGCTAATTCCACGATTGCTGAACAAGCGCAGCTTCACGAAATACAAAACGAGCTTGAAAACCTAACATAATCTTAATGGAAAAGAGGCTGACAAATGTTAAGCCTCTTTTCCATTAATAGAATTGCTGCAATATAATAGGAAATACATGAATCATATCTCCACCCTTTACATCCTTTTCAAATAAATACATCACAACCGTCCCATTGTCAGGAAGTACGTTTGATGGAATGTTTATTTTTATTTGGAATCTTGTCCACTCTGGATAGGCATTTTTGGAAGCTACACGACTTTCTGATATAAACTCACGATGTCCATCTTCGACTACATAATAAAAAGAACCATTCCTTGTTCGCGCCTCTCCTCTCACAATGTATGCCCCGTCACGTCCAATCACTTTTACATGCCGAAAAGTAGGTTTATTTTTAGAAAAATAAAGATTGTTTACCGCTTTGATAACTTCCTGTCCACCTGCATTATCATTTTGCCCGTGAACATTCAGTACTGGGACCAGCATGAATAATAGAATGAGCATAAATAAAACCCGTTTCATCATTCGATCACCTCTCAATTAGTCCTTTCGGAAAAATCCATAAATCCCAGTGGGTTTGCATAATATTCGTAAAAGCACCTGGGTTCACCTCTTTAATTATCTTTTACTTAAAGCCATTACATTACCCCTATCAGTTAATCATGGGATTGCAATGAATCGATTGTTTTTTTCATACAAAACCGATACACTATATACAAATATCTAAGATGAAAAGCAGGTGAAAAGATGTCGTTAACCATCATAACTGACAGCGTCTCTGATTTACCGATTACCTATTATGAAAATAATGATGTTGTCCTTCTTCCATTAAAAGTTGAACTAGAAGACAAAGAATATGATGATCAAATAGAGATTGACCCTAACACCGTTTATCAAGCCATTCGTGCCGGAAAGATTCCAAAAACAGCTCAAGTTCCACCACAACGCTTTAAGGATTTATTTACAGAAATGGCGATAAACAAGCAAGATGGTATCTATATTGCCTTCTCATCTCAACTTTCAGGTACCTATCAAACAGCTGTTATGATTCTTAATCAAGTCAAAGAGGATTATCCCGATTTTAATTTAACGATTATTGATTCAAAATGCGCCTCCCTTGGGTTAGGCTTAGTTGTCGTTGAGGCAGTCCGTTTAGCTAAAGAAAATATCCCAAAAGACGAACTGGTTAAAAGGCTTCAGTTCCACGCCTTTCATATGGAACATCTGTTTACGGTTGAAGATTTAGACTATTTAGCTAGAGGCGGCCGAGTCTCTAAAGCATCTGCCTTTGTAGGGGGCCTCCTAAATATAAAGCCATTATTAAATGTTGAAGACGGAAAGCTTGTCCCATTAGAAAAACTTCGTGGTAAGAAAAAATTATTACACCGCATCATTGAGCTAATGAAAGAGCGTGGCAAAAACTTTGAGCAACAAATCATTGGGATTAGTCATGCAGATAATGATGAAGGCGCCCAAGAAATCAAAGTCATGATCCAAGAAGAATTACATCCCAAACAAATCATGATTTCTTCGATTGGTTCTGTGATTGGAGCACACACCGGGCCAGGAACGATTGCCATCTTCTTTCTAAATAACATGCCAAATTATTGACCTTTACATACTCTTTTCAGTTTAGACAAAAGCTAAGGTGATTGAATTTCCTTGAAAGGAGTATGAATATGTCTCATACATCTGATAACGATAAAAAGGCGAAGGATAATCAAGCCCTACGCCACGAAAAGAATATGATGCGTGAAAAAAACCGCAAAGCGGGTAAAAACCAATATTCCAAAACAACAGACCACCTATAAAAATGCATTTCACGACACCAACTAACACGAAAAATACATTCAAAGTAACACCCTAACCTAATTAATACGGTGTGAGCAGAGCTAGGCTTCGCCTATTCCAAACGAAATATTTGTATTTTCCACTCAAATCGGAAATACTGATTCACTTTTGCGGCGCTCCGCCCCTTTTCCACAAAAAAAGAAGAGGCGACTCAGTTCGAGTCTTCCTCTTCTTTTTTAATATAGGTCCAGCGATCTTCTTGATACACTTTGCCTGCCTTCATCAATTTCCCCAATGCGCGTTTAAAAGCTGCTTTGCTTAAATTAAAACGCTCAGTAATTTCTTCTGGCAAGCTTTTATCACTATACGGCATAGCCCCGTTCCGTGACTCAAGATATAGTAAAATGGCTTCAGCATCCTTATCTAACAGATCCTGTTTTCTTGGTAACAAGGAAACATTAATTGTTCCATCCATTTTTACGTCGATGACTCTTCCCTCAACTTTTTCACCAAGACGGGGTTCCTTATCCCGCTGTGATTCATGGATAAACCCTTTGTAACCTTCTGCCGTAAACAACCAGCTGGCAACTTTCGCTGTTCGGTAAATATAGCCATGAACATTTTTATTAAAGGCGGTTTCCGTAGCCTCAACCGCTTTTTCCTCCATGATTGGGTCGGTTGCAAGTTTTGCATAAAGTCGCTGATTTCGATTAACCCTGATTGTCACATATAGTAAATCACCAACAATCGGCCAGACGTCCTTGTGAGCCGGTAAATCCTCTTCCCCCAGTAAAAGGTCCTTTTGGATGCCAATGTCTAAAAACATCCCGATTCCAGGCTGTACATCCACGACTTTAACCCATTCATAATTGCCCACTGTTACTAATGGAATTTTATCCGTTGCCGTAAGTCTTCCCCTTGAGTCTGAATAAAGGAATACTTTTACAGTCTCATCAATAAAATATTGACGACTCGCTTCTTTTCTATGCAATAAAACATCTTCAGTGCCATCAGTTAAAAAATAACCAAATTCTGATTCGCGTGCAACTGTTAGTTCCAATACATGACCTACATTTTCTGCTAAAGGCATGTCTTTTCCTCCAATATGTTCACTTTAATATAATTCCTTAAGTTGTTTGAACTGCTATATTTTACTATAATGTAGACGTAAAGAAAAATGTTTTCGGAGGTTTTTTATGGCAAAAGAGAGCTCTTTTGATATTGTGTCCCAAGTTGAATTTTCTGAAGTAACAAATGCAATAACTTTAACGATGAAGGAAATCACCACCCGTTATGATTTTAAAGGCAGCAAAAGTACGGTGTCACTCGACAAAGAAGAGTTGGTGCTTGTTTCCGATGATGAGTATAAACTTGATCAACTCAAAGATGTATTACTTGGAAAATTGATCAAGCGAGGCATTCCAATAAAAAACCTAGATTACGGAAAATTAGAAGGTGCTTCGGGCGGAACGGTACGCCAACGTGCCAAACTCGTCCAAGGAATTGACCGAGAAAATGCCAAAAAGATTAATACCATTATTAAAAACAGCGGTGTCAAAGTTAAAAGTCAAGTCCAAGATGACCAAATTCGTGTCACTGGGAAAAACCGTGATGACCTACAACAAATCATTGCCGCCGTTCGTGCTGCAGATCTTACAGTCGAAGTACAATTTGTGAATTATCGCTAATAAGAAAAACGGAAGGCGCCCGCCCATCGGCGGCAAGCACAAGACGAACTGGCCGGAAGGTCGCTCTTTGACCTTCTGGACGGATTGGCTTGTGACCTCGAGCCG
>CAURFY010000324.1:0-3798 GCA_963524115.1 uncultured Bacillus sp. | reverse complement strand
TTCCTAAGTCAGGAAGAATGAATGGATATAAACCGAAGCCAAGAATTTGTTGAAGATCTAAGTTCTTTCCTTGTAATCCTACTAATACAAAGGTCATAAACGGAATTCCGATGACGTAGAAAATGACTTCACCAACAAGAGCGGCAATCACCCATCCGAAGATATTGTTGATACGGTTTCCGATAAATGAAATCACCGGAGCTGCAACCATAAATCCAATAACAAAACCAAATGATGGAGAAATAAATAATGCAGTTCCTCCTCCTAATAAGAAAAGTAATAGGAAGTGAACAAATTGAGCAGCAAAAGCGCCAACTGGTGGCAATAATAATGATGCCAAAATCACTGTGGCTGTTTGAGCTGAGAATGGTACTGGACCAATCGGAATTTTTAAGTAGCTAGATACATAGCAGAGTGCTCCTAAAAGTGCTGCGAGCACAATTGTTTTAATCGATAATTTTTTCATGAGTTTAACTCCTAATCTTTTAGTTTTCTGGGCGAATGCTTACTTCGCCATAAGATAATGAATGGATGGCACCGTCATCGGTTTGGACGATAAGATGCCCGTTATTGTCCACGCTTTTTGCAGTGGCAGGATATGTTTTCATACCGCTAATGACATTGATTTTCTTTCCGACAATAATCGAATGAGATTTATACTCTTCCATGAAGTCACGCTTACCAGAATTGATGACCTCGTAGCATTGATTCCATTCTTTAAGGAAACGAGCTACAAACTCGTTGCGGCTAAAATTTTTTGGAATCTCTTGCGGAGAAAAGAGGGAGCCGATAATCGGTTTTAAGTCCTCTGGAATAATGGCGTCGTCGATATGCAAATTAATTCCCATGCCAACAATCAACGCATCCACCCTTTGAGCTTCAATATTTGTTACTGCTTCTGTTAAGATGCCAGCAATTTTTTTATCGTGGTAGTAAAGATCATTCACCCATTTAATTCCGACTGTTTCATGAATGAAAGATTCTACTGCACGCGTTGCGGCAACTGCTGTAGCGCAAGTGATTAAAGAAATGCTATCCAAATCACCTTCTGGAAAAATACAGATACTCATGTATAAACCAGATTTAGGAGGTGAGAGGAAGGTTCTTCCTAGACGGCCACGTCCAGCCGTTTGCTCTTCGGCAATAAAGAAGGTTGGAACTCTTGCTCCTGAAGCGCCATAGTTTTTAGCTAAATCATTGGTTGAAGTAGTTGTCTCAAAAACTTGAATATCCCAATCTTGTAAATGTTCACCTAGATGAGTTCGAATGCCTTCAAGGGTTAACAAATCCGTCTGTCTGGATAATTGATAACCTACTTTTGTGCTTGAGGTAATTTCGTAACCGTCTTTCTTTAATTGCTGAATGGCTTTCCACACTGCGGTTCGAGAAAGATTCAAATGGTCAGCGATATCTTGTCCAGAAAGGGGTTTGTCTACGGTGCTATATAATAGTCGTAAAACTTCCTGTTTAGTACTCATAATGGCCTCCTTTCGTCAATATTGATGTTTTTAAGTGTAACAGATTTAATTCGATTGTCAACTGACAAATCAACAAAGGTTAACAATAGCTAGAAATATTTAAAATATAGCAGATTCTTATATGAACATGGTATAATAACTGAGAAGATTTAGTGAAAGGAATTTTAGTATGAGAAAATTAGTCATTAAAGGTGGTAAACCGCTAAAAGGTGAAGTAACCATTAGTGGAGCAAAAAATAGTACAGTAGCTTTAATTCCGGCTGCTATTATCGCCGAAGAACCAGTAGTATTAGAAGGTGTACCTGACATCCAAGATGTTGCTGCATTAATTGAAATTTTAAATGATTTTAACGTAAAAACAGAATATGTAGATGGCACATTAACCATTGATCCAACGGAAATGAAATCCATCCCAATGCCAAAAGGAAAAATCCAAAGTATGAGAGCTTCTTATTATTTTATGGGAGCAACTCTTGCGAAGTTTGGAGAAGGTGTGGTAGGACTTCCTGGCGGGTGTTTCTTGGGACCACGACCAATCGATCAACATTTAAAGGGATTCAAAGCCTTAGGTGCCAATGTAGTAGATCGTGATGGGGCAATCTATTTATCAACCGATGAAGATGGTTTAGTAGGTACTAAAATTTATATGGATGTCGTTTCTGTAGGTGCGACCATTAATGTCTTATTAGCGGCTGTTCGTGCTAAAGGAAAAACGATTATTGAGAATGCTGCGCGTGAACCTGAGATTATCGATGTTGTGACACTGTTAAATAAAATGGGTGCTAATATTAAAGGAGCAGGAACAAGTATGATTCGTGTGGAAGGGGTAGAAAGACTCCACGGATGTAGTCATACAATTATACCTGACCGCATTGAAGCAGGAACTTATTTATCAGTTGCCGCAGCAGTTGGAGAAGGGATTCGTGTAAAAAACGTAATTTTTGAACACTTAGAAAGTCTCATTGCAAAAATGGATGAAATGGGCGTCAAGATGGAAGTTGGGGAGGATGATATCTTTGTTTATCCTTCTACAAATCTTAAGGCAGTGAATATTAAAACCATGCCATATCCAGGATTTGCTACAGACCTGCAACAAACGATTACGCCATTATTTATGAAAGCAAATGGGACTGCAATGATTGTAGATACTATTTATCCAAAACGTGTTGGGCATGTTCCTGAATTAAATCGTATGGGAGCCCATGGAAAAGTGATTGAAGATATTATTACATTTGAAGGACCAACGCCTCTAGTAGGTGCAGAAGTTGCCGCAAGTGATCTGCGTGCTGGAGCTGGACTTGTTGTCGCGGGATTAATGGCTGAAGGAACGACCAAGATTTCGAATATTGAACATATTCTTAGAGGTTATTCAAATATTGTTGAGAAACTTCAGGCTCTCGGTGCAGATATTACGATGATTGAAGAATAAGAAGGGACAATATGCCAGAACAAGTAGAAACTGTAACCTTGCAAAGTTTGCAAGAAAAGACTTTAAAAGAGATGTACGGCTTTGCTAAACATTATAAAATTCCTTATTACGGTCAGATGAATAAAAAGGAATTGGCACTTGCGATTATTCGCGCCCAAGAAGAAGCTACAGGATTTTTTCAAGTAGAAGGGGTTTTGGATATTAATCGTGCAGAGGGTTTTGGATTCCTTAGACCCATCAACTACTCAAGTAGCCAAGAAGATATTTACATTTCTTCTTCTCAAATCAGACGCTTTGATCTTCGAAATGGCGATTTAGTGAGTGGAACTGCACGTCCTCCTCGCCAAGGAGAGAAGTTCAATGGGTTGATGCAAGTGGGATTTGTAAATGGAAAAGATCCCGAAGAGGCAAAAGAAAGAGATCATTTCCCAGGACTTACACCACTTTATCCAGAAAAGCAAATGATTTTGGAAACAACAAGAGGGCGAATCGCCTCTAGAATGCTTGATTTAATTTGTCCGATTGGCTTTGGACAAAGGGGCTTGATTGTTGCTCCACCAAAAGCAGGGAAGACCAGTCTATTAAAGGAAATTGCTAATGGAATTACGACAAATCATCCAGATGCTGAGTTGATTATTTTATTAATCGATGAACGACCAGAAGAAGTAACGGATATTGAACGCACAGTAAACGCTGAGGTGGTTTATTCAACGTTCGATCAGCTGCCGGAAAATCATATTAAGATTAGTGAATTAGTATTAGAACGTGCTTTGCGACTAGTGGAGGACGGGAGAGATGTCATTATTTTAATGGATAGCTTGACGCGATTAGCTAGAGCATATAATTTAACGATTCCCCCTTCAGGAAGAACTTTAAGCGGTGGGATTGATC
>CAURFY010000323.1:0-3806 GCA_963524115.1 uncultured Bacillus sp. | reverse complement strand
TCCTTTCCCCTTCGATTCACCGGATTTTTTAACAAATGACAGGAGAGCAATAACGACCAGCAATGCTTCCAATCCTTCACGGATGAGAATCATCGCTGCATCCCAATAGGTATATTGAGATTTATTTGCTAAGGGGGTAAGGTATTTTATCATGTTATCAATTGTTTTATTAGCATCCCTGAAATTTGCTGGGTCAGCAGCAAGCATCGCTTGGATTGTCACTAAATCTCTTTCTGAGTCACTATAAACTGAAGCAGATTGTGCAACCACTATTCCTTCCACGCTCAGCCAACTATTACTGGCCTTCTTTATGCTGGCAAGTGCTTGAGATTGATTTTTGTTACTGACTTCTTTTTTTATTTGCTGAAGAAGGAGAATAAAATCGTCTAAAGTTAGATCCTCTTTCTTAAATCCAACTTCCTTTGGGTACCCGCCATTTGCTACTTTTTCATTAACAGACTTTAATTCCTGTAGGGCTGTTAACACCTGGTCAGGTTTCTTTAGGGTAAAGGCATAAACTACTTTTCCCATATTCGATTCAATATCTCGATAGGCGGTTGCTGAATTCTTTTTTATACCTTCTTCAATTTGACGCCATGTTTTATTAAATTCATCATATGCCTTCTGTGCTTCTGAAAGGTTTCCCTTTGATGCCAAGTCAATTGCTATATCAATGGATTCCTCAGCTTTCTGGATATCCTCACGATAATTTCCAGCAGCGAACACTGGATTATGTATACCCATTCCTATAATGAGTAGAATAATAGATACTTTTAGGAGTACATTTTTACCCATAACATCACATCCCTCCGTTCATACAGATTTTTTAAATTTTAATTGAGAATGAATATCAATATCATCTTTATTAATCATTCTAATTCCATTGATAATCATTGTCAATTACTTCGTGAGGTTTTTTTCAGATTCTAATAAAAACGTTGGTATATTAGTTACCAACGTCTGAATGAAAACATTATATGTTGTAAACGATTTTTGAATTCTTGAATTCTTGCTTAACTTGCCTTCTTCGAAATCTTGTTTATTTTTAAGCCTAATAGCCAAAAGTCCTATTACTTCTATACCTCCATAAGCGTAAAAAGCATAAATGAGCGAGGCCCAAAAACCTTTTAAACCATCAAAAAAGTATCCTTCTGTTGATTTTGGAAATCCTGGGTGGTTTACATCACCATCAATCCAACCAATTAGAGCAGCTCCTGCAACAAAAATAAACATAACAATGGAGGCCGTTTTCATCACAGCTAATAAATTTTCTATTTTATCAAAACCACTACTTCCAGTTAATACAACAAGGATGGCCAAGACCGCATACCTAGTAGCAAAAACCCATAGCTGAGCATTTGGGAACCAGAATCGGGACAAGCTAGAAAGTGCTGTTAAGTGGCTACCCATTATTAGAATGTTAGAACCCCAATAGTTCCACCCACAACTAAAACCAGCCCAACGTCCATAGGCTTTTTTCGCATAGTAACAAAACGATCCTTCATGAGGATCTTTGGCTGTCATTTTTGCTAATAAGTTATAGACAATATAGGTTCCAATTGCAGCTAAAATAAAGGAAAAAACAATAGAGGGACCTGTTATGATGATACCAATGGTAGAGCCGAGAAAAAAACCAGTTCCTATCGTACAGCCAACACCTATTAAGGATAATTGCCACCATTTTAAATTACCTTGTTCACTTCCCTTGCTACCGCTCAATCGCTTACTTGGGATAAAAAAATCCAATGAAAAACCTCCTCATCCCACTATGTTTTTTCTGTAAAATTTATGAAAATAAGTTTTGATCTGCCATTTACTTTTCTGAATCAGAATCTTTTTTCATTCCGGTAACCGATCGATACATTTGTGTGTACATGCTGCCTTGAACAATATTTTCAAGAAAAAAATCACTTATTAATTTTTTATATTCCTCGTCGTCAAACATTTTTCTATTCTGCAATTCCATTTCAGCTAAACCATCATAGGTTGAAAGGAGTGCATAAGAGTGGTCCTCACCAGAAATCGGTGACAAAATCTCTACCTCATGCTCAAAGTTCTCATTTCGGTAAGATTTTAGCATCCTTAAATTTTTTAGTGCTTCTTCGAATTTATCCTGCTTAATTTCAAACGTTTGATAAACAAAGACGCCCATCTTTAAACCTCCTCTATATTAGTTAACAGTATAATTAGAGTTCACTTTGAACCTTAAGGATATTCATCCTGAAGGATTCATATGTTAATACACTTATCACTTGCTATATTAAAATCAAAATTCAAATCTCAGTTCGGAAACATCACTTTCCATAAGCCAAACGAACCTGAGTTATGTTACTTGTCCACTCATCCAGGGCCAACAAATCTTCACCACTGTTGACTTCTTGTATAGAGTGTTTACCAAGAGCACGGACCTCTTCCTTCATTTCCTCAGTGCAAGAATTTATAAATTTCTCCAAGCAAAAAGCTGCCTCTTTTTCATCAAATTGATCCTTCATTTTTCCAGAATAGAAAACAAGGTGGGTCGGCGGCTCCCAAGGCATTGTTTTAGCAATTTGGTCATGGGTCATCGCCCAAAGAAGCGCCGTACCCATATAAACCGCATCGGCACCTAAAGCTAGGGCCTTTAAACACTCACCTGGTGTATGAAATCCACCACCAATTAGTAAACTTACCTTGTCTTTCACTCCTCGCTTATTCATATATTGCACCGCACGTGATAGCGCATAAATAGTGGGGAGCCCAAAATCATCTTCAAAAATGGGAGCACCTCCCTCGGACCCAGCTTGAGCTCCATCGATACTGATAAAATCTACTTCGGCTAGGATGGCTATTTCTAAATCTTCCTCCAATTCACCGCTTGCACAAATTTTCACACCAATCGGGACTCCACCTGTTTCCTCTCGAAGCTGGTGCACCATTCTTTTCAGACCCTCAGGTTCGGCCATTTCTTTAAAATGAGAAGGGATAATTAAATCTTCATCTGGTGAAAGTGTGAAGGTTTCTCTGATTTCACCTTGTAAATCCTTTGGTGGTATTATTTTGGTGGAAGCAGCCAATGCACCTTGCCCAATATGAATTTCAATAGCATCAGCTTGTCGGAGAATTTCAGGAGATTTTGACCAATGCCCCGGTGCGTACTGTAAAATTAAATGTTTTGCTAGCGCTCTCTCCTCAGGTAAGAAAGCACCCTGCCCAGAATTTGTTGCTGTTCCCACAGCAGCGGTCGCCTTTGCAATCGCCCGTTTTACTTTCCCACTAACCGCTATTGCGTAACCCATTGCAGCTGCTAATAGAGGTGTATCAATAATCAGAGGTTTTTTGGCATTTGGCCCAATTATCGTCTTCATTTCTACTAATTCATTTCCCGAAGCGGGTAATCGATATAATTGAGCAGGCGAGAAAACAAGCCCTTCGAAGTTAAGAAATTTTCGTGGACTTCCAAAAGGCCTCTTGATCATTTTCCCTGAATTAGCACGTAAACTATTTTCCATAATAACAATCGTTCCTGAACGCGTTGATGCCGTTATCATTTCCCAAATATTACTCTTGTAACTTTCGGACATAATCCGCTTAATCAAGCGTCCCACAATCCACTTAGTTAATGGTCTAATAAAAATAACCACTAATAAAACACCGACAACTACTAATATACTTACTACAATGAGATCGTTAATTAGTAACAATTTCCAATCGACCTTCAACGATCCCCACCTCCATCGGGATCAACAATGTAAGAGGAAACGCCAATGGGGGAGTGTTTCCAAAGCTTCTCTTTAACATATAGCGCCTGATCTTTGTCATAACAATGG
>CAURFY010000322.1:0-3826 GCA_963524115.1 uncultured Bacillus sp. | reverse complement strand
AGTGAAGGTTGATCTGGTGTTATCGTCGCGCGATCAAAGTGATTGCTCAAAGCGCCTGAGGCGAAGCTTCCCCAAACCTTGCTGCCGCGAGCCCCGGCTAATTGCTGTTTCGTTTCGACCACCTGATAGCCCATTTTTTTGACAACCGGTAGTAGATCCTCACGATCGGCTCTATTTTTTGCAGAGAGGAAGCTTTTACCTCCGCCTAATACCACATCAAGATTCTGGTACACTTGCTGTTCGGAAATATCGTGATAATTGTTGCGGTCAGTGACATGAGCCGAGTAGCTTGCTGGTGTGGCATTCTGAATCTCCGAAGTTGCCACGAGTCCTGTCGCCAGCCCGGCCAACTTAGCCGCTTCGCTCAAATTCACTACCGGTGCGAACCCATTTAGATTCGAACCGGGCACCATTCCAATTGCATTGACAATCGTCTTACGTCCTGTCGCCAATGCCGTACCCGCCGCAGCCGAGTCGGTAATCGCTGAGCGAAGCGAATGGGTATGGACTCCACCAACCAAAATTTCATCTAGGGCCAATGGACTGCCCTTGTACCAACGTGCCAGAGTAACCACATCAGAATTCGTCCCGTCCATCACCATCATAATCACATTCTTGTGTTTTTTGGTTACCGGCTCTGCATAGCCTACTTTTGGGAAAAATAAAGCAGATACGGTTAATAAAATAAGTAAGTTTCGTTTGTGAGAAAACATAAATACCTCCGTCACCATAAATTTAACTTTTCTTAAATATTTTCAGCATAAAAGAAAAAAATATGTAAAAGGAGGGAAATAAAAAAAGCAGGATACCTTCGGCATCCCACTCTAGTACTTCTATTAATAAAATCGCTTAAAGCCATCAAAATGCTGTTTGTAATATGGAGTGTTAATATCTGTGATTTTAACACCGTCGGAATCAGCTTGAATAAACTGATTTCCGCCCAGGTAGATGCCTACATGGGAAATGCCTGGTTTATAAGTATTCTCAAAAAACAGCAAATCGCCTGGTTCCGGAGTGGAGACATAGTAAGATCGATTATAATAGCCATCTGCAGAAAGGCGAGTCAACGGCTTTCCTGCTTGGTTATAAACATAGAAAACAAAGCCACTACAATCAAAGCCGGCAGGAGTAGTCCCACCCCATACATATGGAGCTCCGAGTACTGCTTTTGCGGCATTTACTATTGCATCAGAGCTAGATGTAGGATTGTTCACTGGTGTTACATTGATAGGAGCTACTGTTTTTACGGTTGGTTGCGCGACCACATTACTTGTAGCTTGAGTGGATGTCACCTTTAAGGTTCGTCCAACATAAATTAAATCAGAAGTAAGATTATTTACCAGTTTAAGATCGGTTACCGTTGTTCCAAATTGACGGGCGATTTTACTTAAGGTATCGCCAGGTGTGATTGTGTAGTTTATCGAGTAGGTTGGTGTTGATGGAGAGGCTGTTTGTACTGAAACCGTTGGTGCCTGTCCCTGTCCTGCAGTGGTACCAGGGGTTGAAACCTTTAACACATTTCCAGGATAGATTAAATGCGATGTAAGCCCGTTCCAACTCATCAGGTCTGAGAGGGAAATACCATTTTGAACGGCAATTTGGCTTAAAGTGTCGCCACTTACTACCGTATAAGTCTTGCTTGGTGCTGGTGCAGGGACACTTTTTTGTGCTTGAGTTGTCGATCCATCATTCGTGTTAGTTTGGGAAACTACTAGACTTTGATTAATAAAGATAAGATCAGAAGTTAATGAGTTTAGTCGTTTTAATTCGGAAATACTAGTTTGGTATTTAAGTGCGATATGGGAAAGAGTATCACCTTTCTGGACTATATAGGAATTTGCTGAAACACCACCCGCGAATGCTGTTGACAAGATCGTCAACGTCGCCGCAGATACGATTTTTTTCTTCAAACTTTTCACCGCCTCTAGCTATTTTTCGAGCATTTATCCTAATTTTACCACAAAGGTTCGTGTAATTAAGCTGATAAACTATAAAACCGATCAGATTAGTCTAATAGTCACAGGAATGTAAGAAATTTGTCAAAAAACAGGAAGAATAATCGATTTACAATTCTGTTAATTGAAACTAAAATGAATAATAGTGAAACTGAGGAGGCAAAAAACACGATGGAGCAAAATATACCAACTGAAGATATTACAATTGGAAGTTTTCAAGATTTGATGGTAAAAGCATATGAGCGTGGCACATCCGATAAGGAGATTACAGTGGGGAAACTTCTGGAAGATCTTATCTTTGATTTGAAACATATGTTAGTTAGGTAGGGATTTTGCAATAGGATTAGCACGAGGCTATTAATCGTTTCATTATTTTGTTAGGTTCATATTCTTGGTCTAAACCCACAAATTTGCGGGTTTTTTATTTTTTTATGAAGGAAAGTTAGTTAAACGCTTACAAAACCCTCGCCACTACTAACCATCATTTGGTGGAATAGAAAAAACCTCCCTTTTCCCAAATTTACCTGTTAATTTCCAAAAATATAGTGTTAAATAGAGTAAGTAATATGAAACAATGACAAAAACCATAATAATTTGACAGCAAAATATGATAATATTATACAACAGGATTTTTAATACGAGCTTTGGAGGATGAAATGGAAGAAACTATTAGTTTAAAAGAGTTACTACAAACATTGCGGAAAAGACTGGGGCTAATCGCAGTCATTACGATAACTGCCGTTCTAATCAGTGGAATTATTAGCTATTTTTTCCTGACACCGATTTATCAAGCATCAACACAGCTTTTGGTTAATCAGTCGAAAACGGACCAGACCACGTACAACTATAATGAGGTCCAAACAAATCTGCAATTAATTAATACTTATAATGTCATTATTAAAAGCCCGGCAATATTGGATCTGGTTGTTAAGGATCTCGATTTAGATATGACATCTTCCCAATTAAATGGGAAAATTACCGTTCAAAGTGAAAAGGATTCACAGGTAGTTAACATCGCTGTTCAGGATCCTAATGCTGCTACAGCGGCTAAGATTGCCAATAAAATCTCTGATGTATTCCAAACAGAAATTGTTAAAATTATGAATGTTGATAATGTCAGCATTTTGGCAAAAGCTACTGTGGCGGATCATCCATCACCAATAAAACCAAATCCACAATTAAATGTAGCGATTGCCTTAGTTGTTGGCTTAATGGCCGGTGTTGGTTTAGCGTTTCTATTAGAATACTTCGATAATACGATTAAAAACGAACAGGATATTGAAAGAATCCTAGAGTTACCAGTATTAGGTGTGATTTCCACGATTGAAGAAGATGAAACAAAAGCGAAAAGCCATCGAACAGCACGAAATGCCAAAGTGAGAGGTGAGACAGTTGGCTCTTAGAAAAAAAACAAAAACGACAGTCCACAATAGCCAAAGACGGAACTTGGTTACCAAATTTAATCCAAAGTCATCGATTTCCGAGCAATATCGGACGATTCGAACGAATATCCAATTTTCAAGTGTTGACCAAGAATTAAAATCGATTATGGTCACTTCTGCGGAGCCTGCCGAAGGGAAGTCAACAACGGTGGCGAACTTGGCGATCACTTTTGCACAACAAGGAAAAAAGGTCCTGATTGTCGATGCTGACTTACGAAAACCAACCGTCCATTATACTTTCCAAGTTTCCAATATCTATGGATTAACGAATGTGTTAACCAAACTGAAGACGTTAAAAGAAGCGATTATTGAAACGGATGTTGAAAATCTCCATGTTTTAACAAGTGGACCGATTCCGCCAAACCCGGCTGAATTATTGGGTTCAAAGGCGATGTTGGAATTCCTGACCACAACAGAGGAGTATTACGA
>CAURFY010000321.1:0-3828 GCA_963524115.1 uncultured Bacillus sp. | reverse complement strand
CAACTGCCCCAAATATTACTCCCATCAAAAATAGCACAATCACGAATATATAGACTGAGGAATATTCACGAAAATGATTGGCTACGACGTTCTGGTATAATCTCTTCTTCATTGTCTTCCTCCTAGATTTAATTATTACATTCTATGCTTGTCTAGCTTATCTATGACTGGGAATCTAGTAATTTTTGGAGGAAGGTGAGTTGTTTCGGATTTTGTGGGCTGATTTTGTGTTTTATCGGTCGCTTTTCAATTTTTTTCGGTCAATGTGGAAATTATCACACCGAAATTTTGTGCGATTAACGCTTTATCCAGTTACCGAATTCCTTTTTATGAGAAAACAAAAAAAGCCTGCCCCTTTTATCAGGACAGACCTTGTTTTATCCTCTTTAGTCAGCAATTTTGCCATACTTTCCGCCCCCGCCAGCGGCAAGTTTTAACTCCCCTTTACGAGCCTTGATAATCAACTCGGCAACCTTTTCGGGAATCACCTGTTTAAGTGCTTCTGCTGGAACTTCGTGAAGAATCGCCATTTCAGTGCCAAAATGATCAAGCAGCTTTCTTAGTAACTTCGGTCCAAGTCCTGAAATAAAATCAAGTGGGACCTGGTGAACATATGGCGGACGATCTTCGGGAGGATTTGCATCCGATTTTAATTCCAAGATCCGATCAGCAACACCCTTCACTGTTTTTGTATCCTGACAATACGGGCACTGCGATTCTTCTGGCGAGTATGGATTTTGACAAGTTGCACAAACGGTTTGATGATACTTACCAAGCAGTGGATCTAAGCCGTAGTTGGCGACAATTCTTCGATCTTCTTGGCAGTTTAATGCTTTTTTTAGCTCTACGAATGACGGCTCTTTCATGGCGATTACCTGGTATTCGCGGGCAATTTTCGGCAATGAATGCGCATCAGAATTCGTTACAAATGAATATTGATGCAACTCCGCTAATTGATCAGCCATAAACGTATCTGAGCTCAAGCCGAGTTCGATTCCGTCAATTTGCTCTGGATCCAATACTTCAGTTAATGAGCGGACGACGCCCTTACCATAAAGGCTTTTAAAAGGAGTAAACACATGTGCCGGAATAAAGATTCCAGAAAGCTCCTTGACCTTTTTTTGCAGCTCCCTACCACTGACATAAATTCGCTGTGAGCTAAGATTAATATTTTTCAAATGACCGGAAAGCCAAGCTGAAAACTGTTTCATGACCTGAAGCGTTGGGAAATAACAAAGTAAATGGATGGGTCCTTGGCAATCATCATCGTAGATTTCCAGCTCCGAGCCCGGGATTACGGTTAAGCCCCCATAGTTGAATCCTCCGTCGGGATGCTCCGTCAGTTCACCGGACTCCATTAAGTTTTCTATTTCCATCATTACTTCGGGCGAGTGGCAATCAATGATTCCAATCATATTTAAGCCCTTTTCATTCCTGGCATGTTCAATGATATTCGAAAAGGTTAATGATTTTGCCCCGGTAATTTTTACAGCCTTGCCTGTAAATGTTCTGCCGATATGTATATGCAAATCAACATAGTAGTGGTTCATTAACGATTTAACGCCTCTTTCAACTGTAAGTATTGAACTGTAAAAATCGTTTTAGCATCGTGGATTTTTTGCTGTGCTACATATTCTAACGCTTCGTCTAGCGACAATTCAATTAGGTTGATGAATTCATCTTCATCTTGTGATGCTGGATTTTCTTTTTTCGTAAGACCTCGTGCTTCATATACATACACAATTTCATCAGCAAAGCCTGGTGATGTATAAAATGAAGTTACTAACTCTAGCGTTTCACACACATAACCTGTTTCTTCCTCTAACTCCCGAGCAGCAGACGCAAGCGGTTCTTCACCTTTTTCGAGTTTACCTGCAGGAATCTCCACTATATTTCGTTCAAGTGCTTTACGAAATTGCTCAACCATCACAATTTTACCTTCATCTGTTACGGCAATAATAGCAACAGCACCTGGATGTTTTATTAATTCCCTTTTTGCTATTTTTCCATTCGGTAACTCGACTTCATCAACCTGAAGGCTGATTACCTTTCCGGAAAAGATTGGTTCTGTTTTGATTGTTTTTTCTTCAAGGCGACTCATTTTTTTCGTCACTCCTGTTCTATTCCGATATTAGACTCATACATTTTACCATACTTTATTTTGGGGGAGTAACGAATGAAAATTTATGGTCATGATAAAGGATTTATCCTCGTAGGAAAGGCATCAGAAATACGACAAAAGCTTGCGGAATACCGCCGCCAATATGATTTACTAAAGGATTTGGTGGAGGATGTCGCCAAGTAATGGATTCTCAAATTTGTGTCTGACTTCTTCCATTCGTTAAAATATAATCAAAGAACGTTGGAAGAGGGTGAGACAATGGAAAAACGACAATTAGGATGTTCCGATCTTTATGTCAGTCGACTTGGTCTAGGTTGCATGTCGCTTGGGACAGATGAAAAAGCAGCTCACGAAATCATCGAAGCAGCCTTGGAGGAAGGCATTAATTATTTTGACACCGCTGATTTATACGACTTTGGGAAAAACGAAAGTCTTGTTGGACAAGCTCTAAAAAATGTCCGTGAACAGGTGATCATTGCTACTAAGGTGGGCAATCGCTGGACGGACTCAAAGAAAAGCTGGAGCTGGGATCCTTCCAAGGCTTATATTAAAGAAGAAGTAAAGCAAAGCATAAAGCGGCTCGGCACTGACTATATCGATTTGTACCAACTACACGGCGGTACCCTTGATGATCCGATCCAGGAAACGATTGAAGCGTTTGAAGAATTACGCGCTGAAGGCTTTATCAAACACTATGGAATCTCATCGATTCGCCCAAATGTGATCCGCGAATATATTAGTAAATCCAATATTGTATCGGTGATGTTGCAGTATAGCATCCTTGATCGACGCCCAGAAGAGGAAGTTTTGCCGCTGTTACAGAAGAATCGGATTGGCGTGGTTACTCGCGGCCCATTAGCACACGGTTTACTCAGCAATCATCTACTTGAAAAGGCTTCCGCTGCTGTGCGATTGAAGGGTTATTTAGATTATTCCTTTGGTGAGTTAGCAGAGTTGCTTCCGTTGCTAAAAGAAAAACTGGCTTCGGCACGTTCCTTTACAGAAATCAGCTTGCAATATAATTTAGCGAATCCAGCGGTTACATCGATTGTTGCTGGGGCCAGTTCAGTTAATCAGCTTCGGGCCAACGTTGCCGCCATTTGCAGCAGCCCATTAACAAACAATGAAGTTAAGTTAATCCGAAGTTTGGCAAAAGCCAATCGTTATGCCCAACATCGCTAAATGAAAAAAAGATAACCCTAGTACTGCGTTGTAGCAGTGCATGAGTTATCTTTTTTTATCGGCGGCGAATACCTTGGTTTAATGAATTTTCTTATTTAAATTCTTTCCAATTCATCGGGCTTTCTTTTAACAGCTCTTCAAAGGATTTATTTTTCTCTTTTAATCTTCGCTCCTCTTTCTGGCGCTGTTCTTCCGCTTCCTTCTTACGTTCTTCCTCTGCTTTAAGTTCCTGTTGTTTATTTTTTAACTGATTCACTAAATCGCTACCTAGCATATCGCCTAATGTCACAGCGGCTTCATCTTTTTTTGGTTTTTGTTTTAATTTTGAATGTTGTTTTTTCATGATAAATCCCCCACTGAAAGTTTCCTCACCATTATATCATTTCCAGGAAAGTTCAGCATGTATAACGTTACCGTCTTTCATCCATCTTATTAGGGAAGGGGGATGTTAAACATGAGTCAAAAACGTGCAAAAGGCTTTAGTCAAAAAGGGAAAACCTCAACTGATACCACCAGACCAGTGA
>CAURFY010000320.1:0-3837 GCA_963524115.1 uncultured Bacillus sp. | reverse complement strand
TATGGAATAACAGGTGGGGCTTCGAATGCAAGCATTCCTAATCTTAAAGCTAAAATTAATGATTTGGCGATGACTTTTGCCAATAAAATAAATTCCGTTCAACTTAGTGGTCTGAATTTGGATAATATTAAAGGTGTTTCCAACATAAAAGTAGCCTTTTTTACAGGGACGAGTGCCCAAGACTTAAGTGTAAACCAAGACATTATGAATTCGTTAAACTTGATTGCTGCGGCAAAAATTGAAGACCCGGCTACAGGAACATCCTCTACTGGAAATGGGGAAAACGCCAAGGAAATGGCAGCGATTAAAACAGCCAATCTTGGATTTAGCAGTGCCACTTCGACAGCATCTGATTTTTACCGTAACATCATTGCACAGCTGGGTATTGATTCCCAAGGGGCACAGCGAATGCTGGATAATTCCAATGTGATTGTTCAGCAGGTAGAGAACCGGCGCCAGTCTGTTTCCGGTGTATCCCTGGATGAAGAAATGGCAAATATGATTAAATTTCAACAGGCATATAATGCCGCTGCACGGGTGGTAACCGTTATGGATGAATGTTTGGATAAAGTAATTAATGGCATGGGTCGGGTCGGAATGTAGGAGGGGATTTGGATGAGCACACGTATTACACAAAATATGTTGAATCAGAGTATGCTGTTTAATTTACAGCGAAACGAGGGGGCAATGGCGAAATTACAAAATCAGGTATCCTCCCAGAAAAAAATCAATAAACCATCTGATAACCCTGTTATCGCGGTCCGGAGTATGTATTATCGCTCAGTTCTCAATGATATCGCTCAATTTAAAAGCAATGTGGACGAGGGAACCTCGTGGATGAACACTACTG
Organism: uncultured Bacillus sp.; assembly: GCA_963524115.1. Taxonomy (GTDB): domain Bacteria; phylum Bacillota; class Bacilli; order Bacillales; family Cytobacillaceae; genus Bacillus_BU. The sequence continues at coordinate 2,987 of CAURFY010000320.1, read as the reverse complement.
ATGAAGCACTAAATGAGGTAACCTCTGTCCTGCAGAGGATAAGGGAACTTACGGTTAATGGCCTTAACGGATCGAATGGCACAACAGAACGTAGTGCCATTGCCGAAGAAATCAATCAGCTAAAAGAACACTTAGGGGAAGTTGCCAACTCCCAAATAGCAGGAAAATACATATTTGCCGGTACTGATGTTAAAACACCGCCATTCAGGGAGAACCCTACAGTTCCAGGTTCAGCAAAAGCATTCCTAAATAGTAATCAAGGCAAATTAGAATATCAAGTAGGGCAGACCAACAATGTCCAGATAAATATTCTTGGAACCGATATCTTTAATAATGACGGAAACGGAGGAATCTTCAAAGTCCTTTCAGGCATTGTTTCGGATTTTCGTTCACCAACGGGTTCAGGTTCGGATCATTTGGCTGAATTAGATGGTCAAATTGATAATATCATAACGAGCCGCTCGGAATTGGGAGCCCGAATAAATCGGATGGACTTGAGCAATTCCCGTCTTGACCAACTTGAGACTTCAACAACTGGCTTATTATCAAAGGAGGAAGATGTGGACATCTCGCAGGCCATTATTGATTTGAAGGCTCAGGAAAATGTTCATCAAGCTGCTTTATCGGTAGGAGCAAGAGTGATTCAAACCTCTTTAGTTGATTTCTTACGTTAGAGTGAACTGCACAATTACCGTGCAGTTTTTTTGCGTAAAATCTTTGAAATTGACGATTACCTAAATCAGACATTATTGTTAAAATAATGATTGGAGGTGGAATTTTTGTATCCCAAAGTGAATCATAACATCGTGATAAAGTTAAAAAATACCGATAAATCGTTTCGATCGATTGTTGCCGATATTGGAAAGAAGGAGTTGTTAGTAGGAATCCCTCTCGATCGGAAGAACATTGGTCTGGTTGAGGATGGAACGGAACTGGAAATTTTCTTCATGTCTGGCGATAATCAATATAAATTTTCAACTAGAATGATGGGAAAAACAAAAGACAAAATCCCTTTGTATCGGTTAGCAAAACCGCAGGAACAAGAGATTGTAAAGGTTCAGCGTCGCGATAATTTTCGTGTTCGGACCAATTTGCGCCTAATTATAAAAGAAAAGGAACTGGTAACGATTGATCTAAGTGTTGGGGGAACCCTGATTTCCTCAAAGTTAGACTTTGAAATAGAGGAAGCAGAAGCAATTTCGGGAACTTTGATTATTCCTAGTAAAAAAGATAAAAACCCAGAATTCATCCCCTTTCAAGGCCTGGTAATTCGAATCGAACTAATCGAGGATCTTGAAAGAAAAAATATAGCCATCGGATTTACGGAAATAGACAAGCGGGATCAAACAAAAATAATCCAATATTGTTTTGAAAGACAAAGACAAATGCGTATAATAGAACGAGAATCAAAATAAACTAAAAAGCCCCTACATAGAGGGCTTTTATTTATTTGAAGGCTGTGTTAAAGATCGATATTGATTTTTTGCACGTTGTTGATTGGATCGGAAGGCACGAGACTCCTGCGGGAGTAGCGTGTTAGGGGAGACCCCGCAGGAGCAAAGCGACGAGGAGGCTCCCCGACCGCCCGCGGAAAGCGAGTGCCTGGAGAGGAAATCAACAACCAAGTTTTACGTAGTAATTTATTCTGGTAGAAACTCTAACAAAAAAATCAGGCATATAATTTTACTCAAAATAATCGACATAATATAATAAAAATGTGGATATTTTGTGTATTTTGATAATATGTGGATCCAACTTCCTAGTTTTTGCTGCTAAATACCCCAAAATTTTTCCCATTCCATCGAACAGTATAGTAAATCATCCTAACCAAGTCTCACCCATTTAATCAAATTGTTAAACTTGATATTTATTTGATAGAAAAATTCAGCTAGTGTTTGTTGATTAAACATGGTTTATTTGGAGGTTTTTTTATGAGTTTAAAAACAGCAGTATTTGAAATGAAAGAGGCATTAATGAATCAGCCAGATGACCTATCGGAGAAAGATTTTACTAGTGGCTTGGAGAACAGAAATGACCTAAGACCAGGCACACTTGTATTTTACTATAATCAATTGTTGCTACATCAAAAACGGGCAGAACAAGTGAATCCATCTCATCACGACTCAAAAAAAGTCAATCGCAAATGGACTAAATTTGAAGTCGAGTTCATGTTTCAATATATAAAAGAACGGCAAGAAGAAGGGGCACTTAATATCACTGAAATATTGGAAGAAGTGGCCCAGCTGATAAACCGGGGCTATCAATCGGTGAACTATAAATATTACAGCCTCGCTAAGGCAAAAGGAAAAAAGAAAACGCCTGAGCAGCAGGAGTATCATTTTACGACTATTACGGAGGATGAGGTTCCGGTAATATCAACTGAGGTCATTCAAAACAAGGCTCCAGTATTAGCAACAAGTCCTGTGTCCACTTCATCCGATGATGATTTATTGGACATTTTGTCCGGATTGATTACCAATGTTCAGCAGCTGCCAGGGATTCAGTTAAACGAATTATTAAGAAGTTTATACCAACTGACAAATCTAGCTCTGCAGAACCAGGACGTAGTTCAACAGTTTGAATCAATGAATGAGGAAAAGAATCATGAAAAAGCAGCGCTACAGGATAAGTTAAGGAAAAAGGAACAACAATTGATCAATGAGAAAAAGCGTAATGATGAATTGCAAGAAGAAGTTTCGAAACTAGCAAAGGAAATTATCGCCTTTAATATGTTGGGTGATGCAGCAAAAATTCAAAACTTAAAATCCTATAATCAACAACTTAACTACATCATCGATGGCTTCGGCTTGGTAATGAAAGTAGGCAGCTGAGCATAAGTTCAAATTAATATTCCAGCTTAGATAATTTGAACTTTATAACTCTATTTTCTTATTGAAGGCTGGGTTAATGCTCATTGTTGATTTTTATTACATGTTGATTGGAGCGGAAGGTGCTCGACTCCTGCGGGAGCAGCGGGACAGGTGAGA
>CAURFY010000319.1:0-3854 GCA_963524115.1 uncultured Bacillus sp. | reverse complement strand
GGTGCAGTTGGGGATGGAGTTACGGATGATCATGATGCTATGCAGGCAGCTATCGATGCTGCATCTCAAGGACTAGGTGGAGGAAAATTATATTTCCCTCAAGGAACGTATCTTGTAAAGAAAATGGTCCAATTAAAGAGTAATATCGATATTCGCTTGCATGATGATGCAACGATTGTTAACGGAATTAATTTCCAAGGACGTCCTTCAATCGTATTTATGACGGGTCCTTTCATTAATGGAGGAGATAAGATTTTCTGGGAGCCAACAGAAAACATTAGTTTTACGGGTGGTACGATTGATATGAATGGTGCTTTGAATGAAGAAGGCACTAAACCAAAGAATTTACCGTTTATTAATTCTTCTGGTGGTTTTGCGATTGGGAATAGCTCAAATGTCACTATCCGCAATGTAACGTTTAAAGATAGTTATCAAGGGCATGCCATTCAAATTGCGGGGTCTAAAAATGTAATGGTGGATCAATCTCGTTTCTTAGGTCAAGCATTACCTAAAACGATTAAAGATAATGCGATGATTACAAAAGAGTCGATTCAAATCGAACCGATGACAAGAAAAGGATTCCCGTACGCATTAAACGAAACTGGTGTGAAGTCAGAAAATGTAACCATTCAAAATTCATACTTTGGAAAGAGTGATAAGTCCGGTGAGTTGGTAACCGCAATTGGTACGCATTATCAAGCGATTACTACTCAAAATCCTTCGAATATTAAGATTTTGAACAATCATTTCGACAACTTAGTTTATTCAGGGATTCGATTTACTGGATTCACAGATATTGTGATTAAAGATAATGTATTTGATAAAAAGACAAAGGAAGAAAGTGTTCGATACAGAGAAGATGGTGGAGCGTTAGTAAATGCCTTTAGTTACAAAAATACAGAAGATGTTCTGGACTTAAATAAGAAAGTAGTAATTACAAATAATCGATTCAATATTAAAGACCCTAAAACACAAGCGATCCGAGTAGCCAGAGATAGTGAAGAGTACTTAGGAAAAGTAAAAGATATTGAAGTAACAAACAATATCATTAATAATCAAGCTCAAGATTCTGAAGTTCCTTCAATTGAACTTCTCCGCATTAGTGATGGATTAACTGTTTCAGGGAACGTTATTAACGGCGGAAAAGATGGGATTGTCATCAATAACTCTACAGGTAGCATTACAGCAATCGATAATTTTTTTTCAAACTTAACTGGGAACTCCATTTCATTGCTAAATTCTGGAGATTATGGAAATATTTCCGTAGTAGCTTTAGGGCTTGGGAATGCCGATATTCATACAGAAAATGGGAACTATCATGTAATTGCAAGAAATAAAAATGGGTATTATTATCTTGCAACCTACTCCGATGATCAATCAGCTAACTTAATTAACAAAGTTGGGGAAGTAATTATTCCGATTGCACAAGGGGAACGATTTGAAAGATATATACAGTACGAATTCCGTAAGGTTTCTGAAGAAGGCAAGAAATCCGACACTCCAGCAAAAGAAGCACTCGTTCAAGCTGAAGCAAACAGAAATCAAAAAGAATTACCACAAACAGGAACGAATAGTTACTTAGGTGCTATTGCTTCCCTTGTTGGATTAGGAGTGTTTTTTGGAGTCGGAGGAGTGAAGAAACGTCATGAAAATTAAAATCATTTGTTCTATTCAAGGTACGGCGGTTGAAAACGAAGATGCGCTTGGTAGTTTTGGAAATTTCTTTTGGGTGATTGATGGAGCCACAGATTTATATAATGCAAAAAAATCGATTGGATATTCGGTTTCTGAAGTAACGCATTTATTGTCTAAGGTGATTGCAAAACATTGTGCAGAATCAAAAACGTTAAAAGAAATTTTTTCTGAAAGTATTAAGGAGGTCCGTTCGATTATAGGGTTAGATGATTCTAACCATGAAGAATATTGTAAACTGCCGACGTTTGCCTTTGTTTTTGCAAAATTAACAAAAACAAAACTGGAATACATGATTCTTGGAGATTGTGTCGTGCTCGTGAATGACAAAGAGATAACCGACCATCGTGTGGACCGTTTGTTTGATTTAGGAAAAAACGAAATTGCACATTCAAGTAAGGAAGGCGTCCAAAGAAAAACAATCTTACAAAAAATTAGAGAACTGGCCAATACGTCAAATGGATATTGGATTGGCTCGCTGGATGAATCTTGTGTGGAACATGCTATTTACGAAAGTACAGAAGTGACTAGTAATCAAATTGTATTAATGAGTGATGGCTTTTATGAGTTTTATTCTCAACATCCAGAGGATAAGTTGGATGATTTAATTGTAATGAGAAAGCAATCACAGGAAGTCGATCCTATTTATGGAAAGAAAGATGATGCAAGTATACTAGTTGTTGATCTTTTAAAGGATTGAAGACCCTGAAATGAAGAAAATAATTGAATAATCAAATAGATTAAGAGGAGGAAATGATGCAAACAGTAATCAATAATTTTGTTGAACAAGTAATTCAATCTGGGCTGTATAAACCTATGGATTACTCATATGTAAAGAATAGAATACTTGCTCTAGTCGGAGAGGAAGGGGCTAATACATCTACAACTGAAACGGATATAAAAAAATTAAAAGATATGCTCGTTGAATTAGCTGAGAAAAATGGGAAAGTAGGCCCCTTGGCAGAAGAAAAAGACTGTTTAGGTGCAGAGTTAATGAACTTTATTACTCCAATTCCAAGTGCTGTTAATGAAAATTTCTGGAGTACTTATCAAGAATCCCCTGAAAAAGCTGTAAATGATTTTTATCAACTAAGTAAAGACAACGACTATATTAAATTATCAGCGATTGCTAAAAATATTGCATTCTGTGCAGAAACAAAATATGGACCGCTTGAGATTACGATTAATCTTTCTAAACCAGAAAAAGACCCTAAAACAATTGCAGCTGAGAAATTGATGAAAGCTTCGAATTATCCAAAATGTCTTTTGTGTATGGAAAATGAAGGGTATCAAGGAAGAGTAAACTATCCAGCTCGTGCGAATCATAGAATTATCCGAATGAAACTTGGAGATGAAGAATGGGGATTACAATATTCACCATATTCATATTTTAATGAGCATGCCATTTTTCTAAATACAAAGCATATTCCGATGGTGATTTCTCCTAAAACATTTGAACAACTATTAGAAATTGTAGATATTATTCCGGGTTATTTTGCAGGATCAAACGCAGACCTCCCTATTGCAGGTGGCTCTATTTTAAGTCACAACCATTATCAAGGTGGAAAATACGTTTTCCCAATGGAAGTAGCGGAATGTGAAACAATCTTCGTATTTTCAGGATTCGAAGATATTCAAGCTGGTATTGTGAAATGGCCAATGTCTGTTCTTCGATTACGTGGTAAGAATAAACAAAGAATAGTGGAATTAGCTTCGAAGATTTTAAAATCATGGCAAGGGTATACCGATTTAGAGGCAGATATTATTTCTACAACTGGAGAAATTCCGCACCATACAATCACTCCGATTGCTCGTGTAGTGGATGGTCAATTTGAAATGGATCTTGTTTTGAGAGATAATCACACATCAGAGTTACATCCAGATGGCGTATATCATCCTCATAAAGATGTTCATCATATAAAAAAAGAAAATATCGGGTTAATTGAAGTGATGGGACTTGCTATTTTACCACCTCGTTTGAAAACAGAGTTAGAGGAAGTTGAGAAATATCTTTTGGGCAAAGATAACGCAATTGCAGATTATCATTTAGAATGGGCAGACCAATTAAAAGAAAAATACCCTAACGTTAAAGAAGAAGAGATTAATAGCGTAGTTCAACACGAAGTAGGACAAGTGTTTGCGAGAGTTCTCGAAGATGCTGG
>CAURFY010000318.1:0-3876 GCA_963524115.1 uncultured Bacillus sp. | reverse complement strand
TAGACAATTCCAAGCAATCTTAGCTGCCGTGAAAAATTCAGGTACAAGTATAGAGGCTGATTCAACGCCTGAGTCGAATGTCATTTATAAAATTTCCCCAAAAGAGCTAATTTTGTTGGCCTCCACTTCTGGTGGGGTGGGTGTCATTATCTCAGCTATAATCGCCTTCTTATCACAATTTGATGAAATCATTCCGTTTGACCGTGTTTTTAAGCGATTTGAAAGTTTGATTGAGAATGGATTAGTATTAGTAAGCACACTTGTGTTTATCGGATTTTTATTGGTTTGGATTCTTGCGTTAATTGGAACGATGATTAAATACGCTCAGTTTACTGTGACGAAAACGGCAGAAGATTTGGTGATTTCTAGGGGATTAATCGAGAAACGGCAAATCACCGTTCCATTAAACAGAATTCAATCTATCAGGATAACGCAAAGCCTGTTGAGGCAACCATTTGGCTATGGAACGGTTTATTTAGAGAATGCCGGGGGCTCGGCAGAAAATGGTGATTTGGCAAAAGTGATGGTGCTTCCGATAGTAAGTAGAACCGAGATTCAAGAAATCTTAGGGGAGTGGCTACCGGAATACAATTTGAACCCTGTGCTTCATCCCGCCCCAAAACGGGCGTTAAAGAGGTACCTTTTAAAAGGATGGCTGGTGATTTTGCCGATTGTCTTCATTCCACCTTTTGTGAGTAGACCATGGGGATGGCTATCATTCCTGTTATTGTTGCCCGTCGCGTACCTGCAATATCTGTCCTATCGTGATGTAGGATGGAGTATTGAAGGTGATCAGCTTTCCCTAAGATATCGCCGAATGGTGAAGCATACTGTGTTTATGAAAAAGAAAAAAATACAATCGCTCCGAACTGATGAAAGCTTTTTTCAAAGGAAAGATCAACTCCAGTCCATTCAAGCTTTAGTCAAATCAGGACTTGGCGGAGGTGGAGGTAGAGTTGTAGATGTCGAAGGTGCGGACGCTACAAGAATCTTTAAATGGTTTTCCCAAGATAAGTGAAAATAAAAACCTATCCAATTTATGGATAGGTTTTTTATCGACTGATTAAGCCTAAGATGGCAAGGACTAGGACTATTCCCCAAAAGATTAATTTGCCTGGGGATAATGACTTTAGGTTTTGTTTGACCGAATGAATGTTAGTTGATTGGAGTTTTCCAGAAAACGGTATGCGAACTTTTACATTTTTATCATAATATACAATACTGCCAATTAAAAAGCCTGAAATCAGACCGAATACATGTGCAGCAACGTTCACATTTGGTTGAATAAACGTCATGATTAAACCAATGACTGTTATGGTTAAAACGATTTGCGAGTTCTGACGAGAAAGTAAGTGTTTTCTAAACAAGATGATGGCAAGGTAAAAGCCGAATAAGGCAAAAATGGCGCCACTTGATCCTACGTGAGAATAAGATAATGGATTGACTATATATGTTGCGATATTAGCCAATATTCCCCCTGCAAGATATAGAAGGAGGAATTTTGTTTTCCCAAGCATTTTCTCTAAGGATGGCCCAAATAAAACGAGGGAAAAGCTATTAAATAGCATATGGGCAAACCCACTGTGTAAAAAAATGGGAGTGACGAATCGCCATATCTCTCCTTCTGAGATATAAAGATTAACTCCTGCCAATGATTCGAAAATCAGTCTGCTCGGGAAAATAGGGATAAGCGTAACTAGATATAATAAAATATGTATGAGTATAATAGCAGAGACGATTGGATAGTAGCGGATAAATTGTTGAAAGTTCTCCGTTCTTGAAAACATTGGAATCCCACCTTTTTTACATAATACCATTTTACATAAATCAATGCGCTAAACACGCTCGTACTCAATTTTATGCCAGAACCAAACTAAATAGAAGGAAGAGACATATGATTAAAGGAATTGGAATTGATATCGTAGAACTAGCCCGAATGAAGGCTTTATGGCAGCGGCAAAAAAAAATCATTAATAGAGTGCTTACCCCATTTGAAAGGGATCATTTTGAAACCCTTTCTGAAAAAAGGAAAATTGAATTTTTAGCAGGGAGATTTGCAGCAAAAGAGGCATTTTCTAAAGCGTTTGGTTCAGGAATTGGCCAGAACCTTTCCTTTCTCGATATTGAAATACAGAAAGATGAAAAAGGGAAACCATTTATCAAAAAACCATTTTCCGAAGGTGTACATTTGTCAATTTCTCATAGCGAACAATATGCTATTGCTCAAGTGGTGATTGAAAAAAGGGAAGAAATTATTTAATACAATACACACTCCCCGGCATATTCCCTTAGGTTGTCTCATATATTCGTAGTGCGATAGGAGAGACAAGGTTAGGCGGCGGGAACATTGACGTAAAGGACGGGAGCAATCAATCGTCATTGTCTAATTCCTGGCTGGCTCTCCATTTCTACGAAAGAAATGAGACTAAAGGGGTTGAAGAAATGAGGAAAAACGGGTTGTTGCTTCTCGCCGGGCTAATGGTGTTTTTTGTATTGGCAGCTTGCGGTACAAAAACACAGGAAGATGTGGTACGAGATTTAAATGGAAAGCTTGCTAAACTAAGTTCCTATAAAGCAAATGCCAAAATGACGTTGCAAATGGGAACGGAGCCACAAACATACGAGGTGCAAATTTGGCATAAAGATCCTTCATTCTACCGTGTGAATTTAAAAAATGCCAAAAAGGATCAAAGCCAAATGATTTTACGAAACGAACAAGGCGTCTTTGTACTTACACCTGCCCTTAATAAAAGTTTTCGTTTCCAAAGCAATTGGCCGCAAAATAGCAGTCAAGCTTATTTATATGAGTCCCTAATTAAGGATATTATCCAAGATAAACAGGCTAAATTTACTACTACAAAAGATCATTATGTTTTTGAAACAAAAACGAGATATCAAAATAATAAAATGCTTCCACTTCAAGAAATTACGATAAACAAAAAGGACTTATCCCCGATAAGTGTCAAAGTAATGGATTCAGATCGGAATGCCTTAGTTACTGTTCAGTTTTCAGCAGTTAAATTTGATGCCAGTTTTGACAAAAATGACTTTGATATGCAAAAAAATATGACAGGTGCCCAATTAGAAGTACCTGTAATGGGCGATGTAAAAGCCAAAGAATTTTCGGTTAAATATCCAACCGAAAACCTTCCAGGTGTTAGCCTAATCAGTGAAAAAGAATTCAAAACTGAAACGGGCAAACGGGTTGTCTTAACCTTTGGTGGAGATAAATCATTTACTTTAGTTCAGGAAAAGACCGAAATCATGCCTGCAACAGCTTCTGCTGCTCCTGTGGTGGGAGAGCCAGTTGATTTAGGTTACACAATTGGAGTCATGTCGCAAAATCGGGTTACTTGGACATATCAAGGTGTAGACTACACGATAGCATCTAAAGATCTAAGTCCAGATGAAATGGCTATGGTTGCCCGCACGGTTTCTGGGGATGCAGTGAAGTAGAATAGCGTCCATTATTATAGTGAAATAAGCATATGGTAGGCAGAAGAAAATTCAACTGGAGTGAAATAAGCATCAATTTGGCAGGCTCGATTTATCCGGGCCTGTTTTTTTAATATCCATAACCCTTTCTACCATGGAAAAAATAACGAAATTTATTTGACAAAAAAAATAAGGAGTTTGATAATCAACATAGTATTAAGTGAAATTTCCATAGTGAGTTTCTACAGCCCGTAAAACGGGAAAAATGAACGGGGTTAAGGAAGTGGACGGTTTGGATGAGCAAGGATATTTTTACCGAGATACATGGGTGGAAATCGATTTAGACAGGGTCTCGGAAAATATAAAAGGCTTACGAGAGAGATTGCCGGATAATGTGGAGATAATGGCTGTTGTTAAGGCGAATGCATATGGGCATGGGGA
>CAURFY010000317.1:0-3877 GCA_963524115.1 uncultured Bacillus sp. | reverse complement strand
AATTAATAGTAGGCGATTTGATGCACCATTGGAATTCGGCAAACTTGCTGCTACAGCTGCTCGTTTTTTAAGTTTGGGTAACCAGATGGGTGAAGGTTGGCTCCTTCCAGGAGAGATGGCGGAACTGATGGAGATTGGGGTCGAGAATGTTGTGTGTGTTCAGCCGTTCGGATGTTTACCTAATCATATCGTGGGAAGGGGTATGTTTAACGCGATTAAAAAAGACTATCCGAACGCAAATTTGATTTCAATTGATTATGATTCTAGCATTAGTAAGGTTAATCAGATTAATAGAATAAAGCTGATGATTAATATTGCCAAGAATAAGGTGCTAATATAAGTTAAAACGTATTTCTAATAAGCTAATCCGAAAAAGCCAAATTCACTATTTAGGTAGTGGGTTTGGCTTTTTGCATTTAATATCTTTATTGTATATCAGTAGGATTTCAAGCTAACCCTAAAATTGCCATCCACATCTAGAAAGGGGTTAGCCTTCATGTTTAATCTTTTGAATGGAATCGAATATCCAAACTATTTGTTCCTTAATTTCGAAGGGTTTACGGCATCCATATTTTATTTTACAGTTTACGCATTTTTCGGTTGGATTCTAGAAAATTGCTATAACTTAATCACCGTTCGGAAATTTTTTAAACCAAATTTTTTAAAGGGGCCCTTTAAACCAATGTATGGTTTTGCTCCCATCCTTCTTATTTTTTTGATTACGGAAAACACACATTGGACGATGATATTATTTTTATGTTTATTCGTTCCTACATTGGTGGAGTATGTGAGCGGAGTGATGTTGGAAAAATTTTTTCACCGGAAGTGGTGGGATTATTCTAAGGTCCCTTTGCACATACATGGGCATATATGTCTGCCATTTTCCGTTTGTTGGGTTTTTCTATCTTTTGCTTGTTTGAAGTGGATCCATCCTTTAATAGCCCAGCTTTATAACCTTATGGAGCCTTTTTGGACTTGGAGTTGGCCAGGTATTTATTTATATTTTATGGTTGAATTAATGGTTGCCATCCGCAAACACTCAGTATCCATGGTTCCAGAGGGTGAACCTTCAAATTCAAATTAATAGACTCATGATCGAATTCTATACATGCCCAAAACATTTCCAATCAAGTGAACTAGTCAAACGTGCTATAATTAGGATTGCTATTCATTGATTGGAGGTACATCAATGCAAACTAATAAACCAAATTTAATGCTGGTAGACGGAATGGCCTTATTATTTAGAGCCTACTTTGCTACAGCGGTTACTGGACAATTCATGATTAATTCTAAAGGAATTCCAACGAATGCCGTTAATGGGTTTGTTAAGCATTTTTTAACAGCTATTTCAAACTTTAAACCATCTCATGTGGCAGTGTGCTGGGATATGGGCAGTAAAACCTTTCGTTCTGAAATGTATGACGGGTATAAAGCTAATCGTTCAGAAGCCCCTGTTGAAATGCTCCCACAATTCGATCTTGTGAAAGAGGTAGTTTCTTCTTTTGATATTCCTAACATCGGGATGGGTGGGTTTGAGGCGGATGATTGCATTGGGACAATTGCTCAGAATGCAAGTAACGACGCTCATGTCCATATTTTAACAGGAGATCAGGATATTCTTCAGCTTATCGATGATAACATCCATGTTATTTTAATGAAAAAAGGATATGGTAATTATTTAGTTCATACGAAAGATTCCTTTTTAGAAGAAAAAGGTATCACACCAAAACAAATGATTGATTTAAAAGCGTTAATGGGAGATCCAAGTGATAATTACCCAGGTGTAAAAGGAATCGGGGAGAAAACAGCACTTAAACTCCTTACACAATTCCAAGATGTAGATGGGATTGTGGCAAACTTAGATCAGCTTTCTAAATCACATAAGACGAAAATTGAACAGGATCTTGACATGCTTTATTTAAGCAGACGCCTTGCGGAAATAAAATGTGATGTACCTGTAACCTACAGCATGGAGGAAGCCTTGTTTAAATTTGATTATGACAAAGTCGTTTCAAAATTTGACGAGGTAGAAATGCGTGGACTTCATCGTTTCTTAGATTTTGATCAACAGTATGCGTAAAAAAAACTGCCGTTAAACCGGCAGTTTTTTTGAATGTTATATTTTACATACATAATCATCTAAGCTATTTTTTATTAGTCTTTTTCGCAGCGTTTTCGAGCTTACTTTTTGGTTCTTCAGAAAACTCAGCGTCCTGACCATACCCTTGAGGATTTACCCCGGGAGCCTTGGTACCACGGTTTTTATGTCTACTCAACATTTTCACCACCATCAGTTTTTAATGAGCATTTCCATATTTAATGTACCCGTCTAGAATAAATTCACTCATGTTACTTCACAATAAGGATGAGGTGAACATAAATGAATAAAGGTGTGTCAATTGCCCTCATTAGCATAGGACTAGCTCAGGCAGTGAAAATTCCGCTTCATTTTATGAAGTCGGGTGAATGGAAACCTGAGATGTTTTTTAGCACAGGTGGTATGCCCAGTTCCCATTCTGCTGGTGTGACATCACTAACAACCTATATTGCCTTAAAACGAGGGTTTCCAACTATTGATTTTGCATTATCGCTCATTTATGGGCTAATCGTTATGTATGATGCTCAAGGGGTTCGAAGGCAGGCTGGTGAGCTGACCCTGAGAGTTAATGATCTAGATGAATTAGTTGATAAAATTCAAAAGGATGAAAGTGTAAAGTTTGAGGAAAAACCTCCGAAAAAACTAAAAGAGGTACTTGGCCATAAGCCAGAAGAAGTGATTGGTGGAGCAATATTTGGTGTTTTAACAGGAGCTGCAGGATATTATCTTGGGAAAAAACGATAGAAAAACGTCGAAACTTGCGATAAGATAAAAAAGATGATAGTCGTTTGGAGAGGAATGGTAAGTCAGTGCAGACAATTGAGGAATACTTACACTTCTTGCAGGGGAAGGGCTTTCAATTTCAAGAAGATGCGATAGGTTTTATTTATTTTGGAAAACATTATACAAATGCCACCGATGAACAGGTGAATTCAGCCATTGAGCTAACTCTTAAAGCACAAAAACAATTTGAGGGTAGTTTTTATGTTTCATTGCTAGAAATGTTAACAGCGAATCAAGTTCAAACTCGTAAAGATGCTATTCAATTTGTTAAAAAGAATGAACTATTAGCGATATAAAAAAGAGGCTAACCCAAATAAATTCGGGTCAGCCTTTTTTATCATTAATAACAACTGAAGGTCATGCTGCAGAATCTTTCTTTAGTTTTGTTAATGGAAAAATTTTCCCAAATTGTATTTCGGATAAGATCATTCCGAAAAAAATTAATAAACATCCCCAAACTGCACTGCCAGAGAGCCGTTCCCCACCCCAAAAATAGGCTGTTATGGCTGCAAATACCGGTTCCAAGGAGAAAATTAAAGCGACCCTTGTAGATGTAGTATACTTTTGAAAAGTTGTTTGGGCAAAAAAAGCTAAAGCAGTGGCAAAAATTGACGTAACAAGTAAAGCGGAAATGACATCCCTATTTAATAAAATATTGGGTTGCAAAGCCTTGTGCCAATCTTCAAATAATAAAGCTGAAATACTTGATAAAACAGCGACTGTTGTTATTTGTACAACGGTTAATAAAAGGGAAGGATGCGAGCTACTATACTTACCAGTCACAATAATTTGCAGGGCGAAGCTTACCGCACAAATAAACACTAAACCATCACCCAAATTTAAAGGGGTTGAATTGGTCATGGTTAACAAATATAATCCTCCGGTAGCAACCAATACCCCAACAACTGCATTTAAGCCAGGTAGTTGTTTTAGTAAAAAAATCGATAAAAGCGGTACTAATACCACACATAACCCGGTGATAAAACCTGCGTTTGA
>CAURFY010000316.1:0-3883 GCA_963524115.1 uncultured Bacillus sp. | reverse complement strand
ATATATTTGAAGGAGAGGGATACTATTGAATAAACCTGATGATGATGAAAAGCATTTTATGAATTCGGACCTTGTCCATGATATTGTGATAGGCATGTCTGATGGATTGACGGTTCCATTTGCATTGGCTGCAGGCTTGTCAGGCGCTGTTGATTCAACAGCTTTAATTTTAACAGCTGGAGGAGCTGAAATCGCGGCAGGGGCGATAGCAATGGGTCTTGGTGGATATTTGGCGGGTAAGACAGATGAAGAGCATTATCAAACAGAATTGGAACGGGAACAAAGAGAAATAATCGAAGTACCAGAAAAAGAAGAGGAAGAAGTAGCTGAAGTGTTTCGTGGTTATGGTCTAGAAGCGGAACAAATAATATCGATTACCGAAACGATGAAAAAAAAACCTGAACAATGGGTCGATTTTATGATGAGGTTTGAACTTGGTTTAGAGAAACCAGAAAAAGGTAAGGCTAGAAAAAGCGCATTAACTATAGCTATTTCCTATATTGTAGGTGGCATCGTGCCTTTATTCCCATACATAATTATTTCTAATCCAACTTCTGCCTTAAAACTATCTGTTATTTTGACTCTAATTGCCCTGTTGATCTTCGGATATATAAAAGGAAGATTTACTGGTACTGCTCCATGGAAAAATGCAATTCAAACCACGATAGTGGGCGGACTGGCTGCTGCTGTTGCATTTTGGATTGCTAGGCTGCTTTCTTAAATGGATTGATAAAGATAATTTTATAAAAGCTATATGGCCATATCTGAAACTTGGATGGGGCCTTTTACTATTTCCATATATTTTAGACGATTGAAGTCTTTAAAAAAAGGCAAAAATGTTTTATAACAACAAATGCAATGAAACAATTTGAAGTGAGAATACAAGGTGGAACACTCTAAAAAGAGACATCCACAGATTTTTAAAGTAAAATGAATGTATTCAACTAATATTAATACATTATTAATAGTAAAAATTCAGGAGGTAAACATTGTTAACTAATCATTTAGATTTTAGACTTGAACCAAAATTGACGGAACTTTATGAAGAACACAAAAAAAGAGCGGAAAAAATAGATTGGGGCTATCATGATTTTTTGCCTTGGGATAAAGCACAGGATTTTCGAAGAGTTCCATGGGATCCAAATCAGGTTACTCTTCCACAGGGAATTGTTACGGCGGTTGAAACCGCTCTTTTAACAGAAGTAAATCTACCGTGGTTTACATCACATCTTGACCAAACTTTTAAGGGGTCACTGTCTGTCATAAAGGATTTTGTTCATACATGGACAGCGGAAGAAGACCAGCATTCCAACCTATTGGAAACCTATTTGTTAATTACAAGAAATGCAGACCCTAATCGCCTTCGTCAGCTGCACAAACAAACAGTGGAAGGAGGTTGGCAACCTGGTTTCCATACGCCATTTGAAACAATGGTTTATACATCCCTTCAAGAGTTGGCAACCATGGTTTTTTATAATAATGTAGCAAAAGTAGCTGGAGAACATGATAAGGAGTTGGCTACTCTCCTAAGGAGATTGGCTAAAGATGAAACTCTCCATTACGCGTTTTATCGTGATGTTATCAAATATCATTTGGAAGTTGAACCAAATTATTGCTACTATCTTGGTTATGTTATTAAGAATTTCCAAATGCCAGGTACGGTTATGCCTGATTTCGAAGATCGGATGTCGATTATCGCCAAAGAAGCCAATTATGGACCGATGGAGTATTTCGATCAAGTATTAGATGTAATTGTTGATTATTGGGAATTAGAAAAGCTCCGTCCAATTGCTCCTGAGGCAGAAAAAGCGCGGATCGATATTCTTACCTATCGACAAAGACTAAAACGTGTAAGGGATCGTTTTTACGCATCTAAAAAGAACACACATAGCTAATAGGTGTAAACGTAAATTTCGACCAAAAGTAAAAAAGGCAGCATCCATACCTAGATGCTGCTTGTTCCATTTTTATGGTAGTAAATTTCAACAAAAAAAAGAGCCATAACAGTCCAGCTCCTTGAAAAAATATATAGTACCAGCCCCACCTACGCTGAATACCTTGATGACCACGTGTGTCATCCCGCCTACATGTAGTATATATGCAAACGCTTACATTACGCACTACTTTTTTGTTTATTTAAGTAAAAGGGTACAAAAGACCCATTTAATCTTAGGTATTATTCTAGTCTAATAACATGGACCTGTAGTTATTTGAAAAAAAAGATACAAATTTGTTTAGCTCGATTAAACTGAACCTAATTAGATTCAGCTTGTCTGAGTATTTACCCAATCTTTCACTTCAAAAATGCCTACAATATCTTTTTTTGCTGTTTCAAATACCTCAACAGAAGCATCATTAGATATAGAAAATATAAAATGAGTAGGAGTTTCAGCAAGAACACGATAGGAATCTATTTTTCGACCATGAATTTCGACCATATATATTTTTCCTCCAACCACTCCATTAGTGCCCGTTAAATTTTCCATTTAAAATCAACTCCTTAAATTTCTATCCTAATATAGTATAACAAATCCTTAATTATCACGCACAGATAATATTGATTGGATGAGATCAAAGATTAGATAAATATAATTATGTTTAACATAATTATATTATGTAAACTTAATATGCTGCTCATAAAAGATTCTTTTGTAAACAAAGTATTTATTACTTTTCTCCTTCTTTATCCAATGTTAAAATATCTATTATCGCATTAATTTTTTCAATTTTAAAAATGATAAATAAATAGATAAAAGTGGGGACCAAAATGATAAAAGCAGTTTTTTTTGATTTAGATGATACACTCCTTTGGGATCAAAAAAGTATAAAGGATGCCTTTGAAGCAACTTGTAAAGTGGCAAAAGAGCGCTATGGACTTAACCCGGAAGAATTTGAAGAAGCGGTTCGAGAAGCCGCAAGAACCTTATACGCTTCTTATGAAACTTATCCTTTTACGCAAATGATTGGGATTAATCCTTTTGAAGGATTATGGGGTGATTTTTTAGATGATCAGGAAGATTTTAAGAAAATGAAAGAAATCGTACCAATGTATCGAAAAGATGCATGGACAACGGGTCTAAAGTCCATGGGGGTGGATGACCCTGACTTTGGATATGAGTTAGCTGAACGCTTCCCACAAGAACGTCGGAAGGTACCGTTTGTGTATGAAGAGACTTTTAATACGTTAGATAAATTAAAAGGGAAATACCAACTTCTCCTTTTAACAAATGGTTCACCTGATTTACAAAAAACGAAACTAGAGATTACTCCAGAACTTGTTCCATATTTTGATCAGATTGTCATATCTGGTGATTTTGGAAGAGGAAAGCCGGATCCTTCCATTTTTGAACATGCTTTATCACTTATGAACTTAAGCAAAGAAGAGGTCATTATGGTCGGAGATAACCTAATGACGGATGTTCTTGGTGCTAATCGCGCTGGTATCAAAACGGTATGGGTTAATCGTCATAATAAAGACCGAAATGAAGTCATTCCAACCTTTGAAATAAAGCATTTAAAAGAGCTTTTTCCCATATTAGCTGAAGTTTCCGAGTAAGTAAAAATTAATAGTCTAAGTGCCAGATACCTTCCTCATAATAGATGGTATTTGGCACTTTTTTATTTAATAAAAAAATTATTACCTGCTTTTTTCATACAATTACCAGAATCGAGGGTTATCTTATAAAAAGTTAACATCAACTATTCTTATTTTCATATAGGGGGATTTCGACAATGAAATCTATTAAATTATTGTTTCTAGCTTTTTTATTAGTTGTTGGGTTTGAATATGCGATTAACTTGGGACACAATGTATTTGCAGATGGGGATAACCACGAATATTATCAACAACATGATGGACATGATAGAGAAGAAAGTCCATTTG
>CAURFY010000315.1:0-3887 GCA_963524115.1 uncultured Bacillus sp. | reverse complement strand
CTATAAAAAATAATATTGTTGACGTTTGTTTGTTTAGTTTTCAAAGAGCAATTTATTTCGTCGTCTCTCAGAAGCGACTTTATTAATATAACATGCAGTGTTTATACTGTCAACACCTTTTTAAAACCGCCAACCGCGAATGTTTTTTCGTTTCGCTTGCTTCGTTCGCAGCGACGGTTATAAATATAACAAGTAATAATAAAAAGGTCAATACTTTTTTAATTTTTTTACAACAGATTTTTCAAACTCTATAATAGCGGTGAAATACACCCTGACCTTTCGTTTCTTTTTTAATGACAGCGATGTATTTTTTTTCGATTAAAAACTCAAGTAATACACTTAAATCAACCGAGTACAGACTAAGTTCAGGATGATTAATCATCTCATCAAAAGACCAAATCTCTTTTTCATGAAGTGTATCCATAATATGTGCAGCCCCTATTTGAGATCGGGAGTGAATGAGAAATTCGCTCGCTAAAAACAGTAATTCCAGTCTTTTTTCGATTGTTTCCTCACTAGTGATTAGTTCCTCGTAAAGCTTATAAATCTGTGGCTCAATCTGTTTCACTTGATTCCAAACTGTCATTTCGGGATGAAACCCATTTTCAATAACTGACAATCGTGCTAAATGATGAAGCGAATGAACGATATGATTATAGGCATCCAAGTTTTGGCCATTTTCAAAAAAGGATTTCCCATCCATATAGCGCCGTATTAATTTTGCAAACTCTATACCCATTTTTATTTTCCGTCCATAAAATGGGAACTCTCTAAGTTCAACTTTCAAATTGTGAATGAAGTCATTTCGATCAAATAGAATTTTTCCATTAAATAGCCATTCGAGAACTTTACGATTTGAACCTAATAATAGCCAATCATTCAACTGGGACTCACTAACAATATTTAATGCCGCTTTTTTATCTTCATAGCTATAGTGTTTAACAAACAAAGGCTGTTCCGATTCTTTTACGATAATCAATAAAACAGTGTCAAATGTATCCGTTATCGGACTGGCGCTTTCTCTCTTTTCAATCATCAACACCCCAAGAGTATTTGCCTGACTTGCACGTTCCTGATATATCGGGCGAAGAATGTGTTTCATGATCATTCCTCCATAATTTTAGATAGCGTATATAGTTCGACAATACAAAAGAAAATCCTCCTAAATCAAACACATTTTCAGTGTATACAATCATTACCACATTAAACCGCGCTAATGCTATAATGAGTTGAAGCTTTAAGGGGGACCAAACATGGGGAAATTATCAAGTAAAATTAATAAAATTCGCACGTTCGCATTAAGTTTAATTTTTATCGGGTTTATCGTTATGTACGGGGGCATTTTTTTTAGAAATTCACCAATTTTAATGACCATTTTTATGCTTCTCGGTTTGTTATTTATCATTGCCAGTACCGTTGTTTATTTCTGGATTGGAATGCTCTCAACTAAGTCCGTACTTGTTGAATGTCCTAACTGCGGAAAAACAACTAAGGTACTCGGTCGAGTTGATATGTGTATGTACTGCAATGAACCATTAACTCTTGATAAGAATCTTGAGGGAAGAGATTTTAACAAAAAATACAATCGAAAGAACTCATAATTAAGAAAAGGCTGCAGGAATATTCCTGCAGCCTTTTCTTATATTAATATTTTAGTGAACTTCCTTAGCCGAGCACTCTGGACAACTTCCGTATATTTCCATTCGATGATGACTTATGTTAAATCCTGTTACGTGTGAAGCTAATTGCTCAACTTCATCTAATCCCGGATAATGAAAATCAACTATTTTACCACAATTTTCACAAATAACATGGTAATGATGCGTAGTTACAAAATCAAATCGACTAGATGCATCTCCGAATGTTAATTCTTTTACAAGGCCAACTTCACGAAATACTCGCAGATTGTTATAAACTGTAGCTACACTCATATTTGGAAATTTCCCTTCCAACGCCTTATAAATATCATCAGCGGTTGGGTGCAACATCGAGTTTATTAAATATTCAAGTATCGCATGACGTTGCGGAGTAATACGTACTCCCGTCTCTTTTAGGGTATCCAACGCTTCTTTAAGCGGATTTTGTGACACCGTCATGCACCTCTTTTCTAAAAGAATTTTCATATTATAATCTTTATAATTAGTGTACTCAATAACAAATACTTTTGTCAATATAACAACCTTTAAAATAGATATTCAAATAATATTTAGTTGTTGTCTTTATGTAGTGTATGTTCAATTGCCCCCAATTGGAAATTTACATATCGTGCTGTAACGAACAATAAATCAGATAATCGGTTCAAATAGGCCAACACAAGTGGATTAACATCCTCCTCAATTCTAACAGAGCATCTTTCGGCTCTCCTTGCAATCGTTCTCGCAGTATGAAAAGCTGCTCCAGATGGGTGCCCACCAGGAAGGACAAAATTTGTTAATGCCGGTAAACCGGAATCCCACTCATCAATTAGTCTTTCCATTTCTTCAAGATCTGTTTGCATCAGCTTCCATTTAACTTCTTTCCCTTGTGGTGTTGCAAGTTCTGCCCCAACATGAAATAGGATAGTTTGTATTTTATGATATGCAGTTTCTATCGATTCTTTCGCTTGAAAATTTTCCCCTTTTAAAAAACTTAACGCAAGCCCGATCATTGAATTGGCCTCATCACAAGTCCCGTATGCCTCAACTCTGATATCATCTTTTCGGACCCGTTGTCCATAAACCAAAGAAGTTGTACCCGCGTCACCTGTTTTTGTATATAACTTCACTGTAAATAACCCCTTTCACAACCTGAAACTTTTTAACTTATCATAACATCTGAAAACAACAAAATTCATTTATTTAACACTGTAGAAAAACAAGAAAAAGAAGCGAATCACTATCGATTCGCTAAAAAAACATCTGAGGAGGTATGCCCTAATAAAATGATATTCAATTTTCAGATAATTGATTTGGACAAAAGCCTTTTAAAGTAAAAATAGGCTAGCTTTACATTATTTTCGCTGTTTCAGTTATTATTCAATTTTTTAGAATGAAAAACGATGGTTAATACACCGGCAATTTTATAAATTTCCCTTAATATATTGAAGAGCTTCTTCAACATGCCCTTTTACTTTTACCTTGCGCCATTCCTTAACGACATTACCATTTTCATCCATAATAAAAGTTGTTCGTTCAATTCCCATGTATTCTTTTCCAAAAGTTTTCTTTAATTTCCATACTCCATATTTTTCCGCAACATGATGGTCTTCGTCTACTAATAATTGAAACGGTAATCCATACTTTTCAATAAAGGTCTCATGTCGCTTAAGTGGATCCGGACTCACTCCGAGAATCACTGCATTTACTTCTTGAAATTTTTCGTGGTAATCTCGGAAATCACATGCTTCTGTGGTGCAACCTGGCGTCATGTCTTTAGGGTAAAAATAAAGAACGATATTTTTACCACGAAAATCGGATAATTTCACCGTTTTACCATCGCTTGCCAGCAGTTCAAATTCAGGTCCTGGTTGGCCAACACTCATTAACATCAAAAAACCTCCAACTCTATAAATATTTATATTCAGACTATCCCATTTTTTTCTAAATAACAAATGATTTGTATTGTTAACTATCTCTATCGAAGACGGCTCTGGCAACAAAAGCAGCCGGAATTGTATAACCGATCAGCGCCTCTAAAACAGCAATTGCCCTCCCTATTCCAATCGGGGCAATATCACCATATCCAACTGAAAACAGGGTCATTCCACTAAAATAAATGAATGTTTCTAGTCGAGAGAAAAAATCAGCACCAAGACTCCTTGTCTCTTCTATTAATAAAATATTTCCCTTCATATCGAGCAACATATAAATAAGGCCAAAGCCGATCATAATCGTTGCATACACCATCAC
>CAURFY010000314.1:0-3892 GCA_963524115.1 uncultured Bacillus sp. | reverse complement strand
TGGGAATCTTGTTCAAAGAAATCTTACAACATTAGGACACATAACTCTTCGTTTTAATGGGGAAGCATCGCCAGAATTACCGGGTACTTTATATTTAGAGAATAAAAAAATTCCTTTGATTGAATTAGGAACAGAACTTAAGATTGTAAGTGAATAAATTTTTTAGATAGCTAATTAATAGGTAACATCAAAAGGCTTAATCCTTTATAGATTAAGCCCTTTTTTTACAGATAAGAAAAGAAAGCATTCATCTATTGCTTCAACGATTCCACCTTTATTTTCTCCATGTTCTCGAAGTTCTTTTAATAAAGTCAGCTATAACAATATATCCCTTTTATTCAAGTCCAAATAATTAAGTTTTATTTTTATTGATGGGAAGATGAATATTAAGAATAAACCAATTATCATTCAGATCCGCATTCATTTTTCCATTCATCTTTTCAACTAACTTTTTAGACAGATAAAGGCCTAACCCACTTGCTTCAGTGTTTGTTCTACTGGTGACTTCTGTATACAAACGCATAAATACTTTTTCTACGGAAATTTTACTATCTGGTTTGATGTCATTTTGAACGTTAAAAGTTAGATAGTCTTCTTCATTCCCATAGCTGATAACCGCTTTACTTTTGGCATAACGGAGTATATTTTGAACGATATTTTGGATGACACGTATAAGCATTAATTTGTCAGCAATAATTTGTCGGTCATTTATTTGTTCGGGAAATTGGAGTTCAATTTTCTTTTCCTCTAATTGTTCATAAAAGGACAAAAAGATCTCTTCAACTAAGTTGGAGAGAGAAACTGAAGATAATGCTATTTCTTTTTGGTTAGTTTCAATGCGTGCTAAGTCATAAAATTGGTCAGTCATTTCCATCAGACGTTTGACAGAGTGTTCGATAATATTTAGATAGTGCGACCTCTTCGTTTCATCTGTGGTTGCATTTAAGAGTTGAACATAGCCGTTGATGGATGTGAGTGGTGTCCGCAAATCATGAGAGAGCCCAGCGATTGATAGCTTCACATTCTCTTCCATTTGTTTGGCTTGGCGATTTTTTTCTTCAAATGCATCGATCATTTGATTAAATTCATCGACTAAATTCATCAATGACTTCTCTCGGAAATCAACAAATAGCCTACTGCCAAAACTAGAACGAGTTGCAAGCCCTTTGACCGCCTGCTTCAATTTCCGCAGTTCTCGCTTTAAGAAATATATATAAAGAAGAAGCGCCAATGCTAGTAAGACAAATATCCATCCCCACATCACATTCTCGCCCCTTAGTTAATCAAATTTGAAGCCTATGCCCCATACCGTTAAGATGTAGTTTGTGTCTTCACGGTTAAGCTTATTTCGTAAATTACTAATATGCATGTTTATGGTTTTATCGCTATCAAAAAAGGGTTCGTTCCAGATACTTTCATAAATATTGGCACGACTAAATACTTTTTGCGGATTATCTACGAATAGTAGTAGTATTGCGTATTCGCGTCCAGTAAGATGAATAGGTTGGTCATTGATCTTTACTTCATGCCTATCTAAATTAATGCTGATATTCTTGTAATGAATTTCCTTCATGTTGCTTGAGGAAGCCTTTGTTGCATGACGCAATTGAATGTGAATTCGTGCAAGTAGTTCTTTTACATCAAAAGGTTTTGTGATGTAATCATCTGCCCCATTCAATAAAAGCTCCAATTTCGAATTTTGGTCAATTTTTGCTGAAATCACGATAACGGGAATCGTAGAGTTATGCCGAATTTCTTGAAGAAATTCCTCACCGTTCATCCCAGGAAGCATCAAATCTAAGAGAATTAAATCTACCTGATTTAGTTCGAATAGCAATTTCCCTTCAGTCCCTGAGTATGCACCAAGTGTTTTAAAATCATGTAACTCTAATGTTTCTTTGATTAGTGAATGAATGGCCATATCGTCTTCAATGATTAATATCGTTGTCATATTTACCCGACCTACTTTATGTCTGTTCGTTTAAACAAAAGGATTCCTAAAGTTGATGATAACACGATTGTGATTAGACTAACCAATATCATCTCAGGAAATTTTGCGATATCCACATTTTTTGCGAAATCCGAATAGAATAGGAATGATTCGGTAAACCAGTATGTGACATACTTAAAATGTTCGGTTTGTTGGAAAATTCCTGCACCAAAGCCTGTCCCAATGGTATAAAGAAAACTCCAAATAAGTGAGATACTACTATTTTTTGTAAGAAAGCTAATCATTACAAATATAGATACATTTGCCAAAACCAATATATAAAGTGTACTAAACGATTTTATAGCAAACCAAAAGTAATGGCTAATCTTAACCACTTCACCAAAGCCAAACACGACTGAAAAGCCTAGCATACCAATTGCGGTCATAACGATTACCCCAAAGAGGGCAAGTAGTGCGGCAATCATCCATTTTGACAGATAATATTGAGTGCGACTACGACCTAATGACAACGCATTTCGAATCGTTCCATTTTGAAATTCTTCACCAATAAAGAAACTTATAAAAGCGCTCATAACGAGCAAAATGGTTAATGCATTTTTCTCCATCATCAGAATACCTGTCGCTCCATTGATGACTGTGTCTTTTGCTTGGACGAGTTTTGTTCCGTAATGCACGGTCATATTACTATTCACAACTTGGATAATAGGAAGCAAGGATAAAATGCCTAGAACAATCCATAGTTTTTTACTTCGAAATAATTTGATTCTTTCAGCTGTTAAAAGATTAAGCATGGGAGGTTCCTCCTGTTAATTGTAGGAAATAATCTTCGAGTTTTTGTCTAGTGGTACCTATTCGCGAAACATTCACGTTAGCTAGGACTAACGAACGGTTGATTGCGGCAACGTCATCTAAATGTTCGTAGATGTTAATTTCAGTTCCATTAATGACTTCATAATCTCTTATCCCTAATTCGTCTAGAACAACAACTGCTTGTTGAACCTCAGTTGTTTCTAATTCAATGTATTGACGAGTTTCAGTTGCTAACTGCTCCCGTGAAAGTTCACTAATAAGTTTTCCATCATGCAAAATACCGTAATGTGTAGCCACTTGTGAAAGCTCATCTAGTAAGTGACTTGATAGTAAGACGGTGATACCACGTTCTGTTACTAAACGTTGAATAATTTCACGCATTTCAACAATTCCTGATGGATCAAGGCCGTTTGTCGGCTCGTCTAAGATTAAGAACTCTGGGTTTGTAATAAGTGTGGAGGCAATAGCTAAACGTTGGCGCATTCCTAAAGAGAAGTTCTTTGCTTTCTTCTTACCTGTATGATTAATGTTCATTAAGCGAAGTAAATCTTCAATTTCTCGTTCACTTACACCGCCGTTGGCAGCTTGGACTTGTAGATTCTCTTGAGCTGTTAAATCTGGATAAAGTGCTGGTGTTTCAATGGATTGTCCCATTTTTCTTCGCGCATGCTGCAAACCCTTTATGCCAGTTTCCCCAAACAGCTCGATCTCGCCCTCGTCAATTGTAATTAACCCCATGATGGTGCGCATGAATGTCGATTTTCCTGCGCCATTCTTTCCGATTAAGCCGTAAATCATACCTCGTTTAATTTCGATCGATACTTTATCGAGTGCTTTGTGTTTGCCATATATTTTTGAAATATTCGTTGCTTTAAGAATCGTTTCCGACATCAATAATCATCCTTTCGATGTTGATGTGCTTAGTATAAGTGGCAGTTATAAATAATTAGACTAGAAAAGTATAAAAAAAGTGTAAAGGATTAATTGCCAATTAAATCGCAATTAGGATGGAGGGCATATCAAATGAAGAAATGCAATGACTCTGCATATCATGGGCGAAGTTAGAGGGTTTTATTGAGCTTCTTAAAGGAAAAAAAGTGAAACGCACTATTTGAGTTGTTTCACATTGTT
>CAURFY010000313.1:0-3904 GCA_963524115.1 uncultured Bacillus sp. | reverse complement strand
TCCTTCAGCATGGTTCAATTCTGTTGGATCTTGATGAGGATAAACTTTTTAGTTTATTCCAGTATCCAAGTGAGCGTGTGAAAGGGCGGATGCAAAAGGCTTTTAAAAATAAAGCAGTTGCTATTAATGATATTAGTCCGCGCCGGATAACTCTCTCTGAAGCGAAGGAAGCGTTCAGAAAGGGTTTTATCGAAGGCTTAAATATTGAACTAGAGCCATATGAGCTTACTGCTAAAGAATTAGAGGTTGTGAACAAGCTTGCAAAAGCACGTTATGAAAATGATGAATGGAATTATAAACGTTAAAAAAGCGAGGAATCGCTTTTTTATTTTGAATGATATTATTTTCTGATAAAAGAAAGTGCAACCTTCAAATTTTGTTGAAATTTCTCCCTTTAGGACGAATTCCCTAGTTTTTCTCTCATATTCTCCATTTTATATTTACTTTTATGTTTGACAAAATAATGATTTATAAACTTTAACACAATATGTAGTAGTGTCGAAAATATTCCTGATACTATATGTTGAATTTAGCTTTTGGTTATGATAACTTTAGATTTAACAAACAACTAGATTTACAAATGGTTCTATTAATTTCTCGAATAAGAGAAAAAGTAGGACAATTTTTTTTGAAGGAGATGTGATCATGTCTGTTGTGCTACCAAAAAAACTGAATATGAACATTGAAAGACTGAACGAGGATATCCGTTTATTTCCACAGGTTCATCCGATTACCGATGATATGAAGATTACCCATAAAGGGGTATCAAAGCTGGTAATGCTGGATCGGTATACGTTTAAAGATACTGAAAAAATCACCTTAACAACCGGAGACTTCGTCGTTCTTACGATTAAAGAAGACCCAAAATTCCCGGCACGCGGACTTGGTTTCATTCTTGAAATTGATTGGGAAAGTAAATCTGCAAAAGTTTTAGTAGATGAGGAATTCCGTGGGGTCCTTGATGATCCAGAAGAAGCTGCAACTGGTGTGATCAAGCGTCCACTTGACGTAATTGAAAAACCACTTGAGGTATTTTATGAGCAAATCGCAAAGCGAAATGCTACTGGACTTGCTTCTGTTGAAAAGACAGATGAAAAGCGGAAAGAATGGTTTGGTAAGTTCTATCAGGAGCTTGTGAATTTGAACTTCATTCCGGCTGGCCGTGTTCTCTATGGAGCAGGTGCGGAAACAGAAGTAACATTCTTCAACTGTTACGTTATGCCATTTGTACCAGATTCTCGTGAAGGAATTTCTGAACACCGTAAGCAGGTAATGGAAATCATGAGCCGCGGTGGTGGGGTTGGAACAAATGGTTCAACTTTACGTCCACGAAACACACTGGCAAAAGGTGTAAATGGAAAATCATCTGGATCAGTATCTTGGCTAGATGATATTGCTAAGTTGACGCATCTAGTTGAGCAAGGCGGATCCAGACGCGGGGCGCAGATGATTATGCAATCGGACTGGCATCCTGACATTATTGAATTTATTATTTCTAAAATGCAAAATCCAAGAATTTTGCGCTTTTTGATTGAAAATACAAAAGATGAAATGATTAAAAAATTAGCAAAAGATAAATTAAAATTCACTCCATTAACTGAGCAAGAAAACGCAATGTACCAAGGAATTGTAAATTACAAAAGCATTCCTGGTTATGGTGGATTCAGCCAACAGATTATCGCTGACGCTGAAGAAAAGCTTCGCATCGGTGGAACTTATAGTGTTCATAACTCTGAGTTCTTAACAGGAGCAAATATTTCCGTTTGCTTAACTAAGGAATTTATGGCTGCGGTAGAAAACGACGGTGAATACGAGCTTCGCTTTCCAGATGTTGAAAGCTATGATTCGGAAGGCATGAAGATTTACAATGAAGAATGGCACAAAGTTGGCGACGTTCGTGAATGGGAAAAACTCGGCTACAAAGTACGGACCTATAAGAAAATTAGAGCAAAAGAGCTTTGGAATCTAATCAATATTTGTTCAACCTATTCAGCAGAACCAGGTATTTTCTTTATCGATAACGCCAACGAAATGACCAATGCTCAGGCATACGGTCAAAAAGTTGTAGCAACGAATCCGTGTGGTAGAGTAGCTTAGTTTGCCTCACGTTAAAAACTGCGGAATGAAGCGGGAACCCTGAGATGGGAATCCGAACCGAAGGCTGATTATAAAAGTTCAGTCAGGGGCAACGCATAGATGGTGAACCTCGAAAGAGAATATAATCCGTCCACGAGGCCGCAGCATTACACTGATTAAAATTCGTGTAATGAAAAGATATGCTGAACTTGCAGGAATTGAACTGTAAGAACTGAAGGATAAAAAGCCTTTAGGATAACAAATTTGGAACAACCACTCGCACCTTATTCTGTCTGTAACCTTGCAGCTGTGAATTTGGCTGAAATGGCAGATAAACAAACTAAAACAGTTAATTATGAAAAACTAATCCGTACGGTTGAAGTTGGAGTCAGGATGCAGGATAACGTTATTGAAGCAACTCCATACTTCCTTGATGAAAATAAAACGCAAGCACTTGGTGAGCGCCGTGTTGGACTAGGTGTAATGGGTTTACATGACCTACTTATCTATTGTGAAACAGAGTACGGTTCAGAGGCCGGAAATAAGTTGGTCGATAAAGTGTTTGAAACAATCGCTACAACTGCATACAGGACATCAGTAGAACTTGCAAAAGAAAAGGGTAGCTTCCCATTCTTACAAGGAAACTCCCAAGCAGATACGAATCGTCTTCGTGAAGCTTTCATTCACACGGGCTTCCTGAAAAAAATGCCTGAAGACATTCGCCAATCGATTTTAGAAAATGGAATTCGAAATTCACACTTACTGACTGTTGCTCCAACAGGATCCACTGGGACCATGGTTGGGGTATCCACAGGATTAGAACCATATTTTTCCTTTTCTTATTACCGAAGTGGTCGACTTGGTAAATTTATTGAAGTTAAGGCAGAAATCGTTCAAGAATATTTGGATCAACATCCGGAGGCAGATCCCGAAAGCCTTCCAAACTGGTTTGTCGCAGCGATGGAGCTTGCACCTGAAGCCCATGCTGACGTACAGTGTATCATCCAGCGCTGGATTGACAGTTCCATTAGTAAAACAGTTAATGCACCAAAGGGCTATAGCGTAGAACAAGTTGAAAAATTATATGAGCGTTTATACAAAGGCGGTGCTAAAGGTGGTACCGTATATGTTGACGGTTCACGTGACAGCCAAGTATTAACATTAACAGCCGAAGAAAATAGCTTTGAAGAATCAAAAACAATTTTCAAAGAAAAAGCAAAACAGCACGTTGTTCTTGTGGATACCATTAGTGAACTTCGCTCAACAAATATGACAATAGGATCTGAAGTCGGCAACACTTGTCCTGTCTGCCGTAAAGGTCAAGTAGAAGAAATGGGCGGTTGCAATACCTGTACAAATTGTGGTGCGCAATTAAAATGCGGTCTGTAAACTAATTCGAAAAAAAAGGGTTGTAGTTTTGAAATAAAGTTGCAAAGGTTTATAATAAAGTCGCGATGATTAATAAAAAATTGTGAATAAAAACCTCTTTGGATATGATTATCTAAAGAGGTTTTTTTCACGTCTAAAAGAACTAGAACATCTAAAATCGTTAGAATTACAGGTAAACTATTTAGCAATCGATAAAATATATTCAACCTCTCAAATAAGGAACCCTGTGTCCGCTAAGCCTATCAAAACCCCCCTTTTTGGCAAAATAGCGGAACCTGTGTCCGCATAAAAAAAATAGTTGCCACCCCATTGTAATCTTATTTGGCAGAGCAATTGACAATAGAAATTGCTCTGCGTTTTTATTGAGTTAGCGGACAGGAGATCCCTTATTTTTGATATATTCGCCTTATTTCTACTTTGGCGGACAGGAGATACCTTA
>CAURFY010000312.1:0-3905 GCA_963524115.1 uncultured Bacillus sp. | reverse complement strand
TAATCATTGTTGGAGCAAGCTTCTATTAATATGTAGAGGCTAGACCACAATAGGGAAGAGGTTGGCTTCAAAACAGGTATTTTCCTTAATGAAGCACTTTGGTGTCTTATGCGATGAGGCAACGGAAGTGCTTTATGGGGATGGCTTGTTTTGAGCCAACCTTTTTTCATAAAATAAAAATTCATTTCGGCAAGTCATTGACTTCATTAGCAACCCGTATTCCAGATTCAATCCCACCCTGCATCCAGGCATGAGTAAGAGTGGTATGTTCACCGGCAAAATGCACTCTTCCTTCAGGAATAGGGATATATGGATATAGCTCGGTTTCCTGACCCGGTTCAAAAGCAGTGAAAGCTCCAGAAGAATATGGATTATCTACCCAACTATAAGAAATTCCAGTTACAAACTCTGAATAAACTTGGGCACCATAAATTTCAGCTAAATTCTTTAAAGCATATTGAACGCGTTCATCGTTAGAAAGACCGTTCCATGTTAAAGCCTCATCTGCCCATGTGTAACTTGCTAGAACTACTGCTGGCCCTTTCGTACCAATCCCTTGACTTGGGTAATAAGTGAATCGAATTGGCAGGTCAGTTATGGATTTACCACCTGACTGATCAAACCTTTCCCAAAATCTGCTTTTAAACTCGATTCCGATTTTTGTTGCAGCCATATAATTCAATTCACGAATCGCTCTGCGTTTATAGTAGGAAAAAGAATGATAGGGTTCAATTTCCACAAATCGTAACACGGAAAAGGGGATGGTTATGATAGCAAGATCACCAGTTATGATGGAGGGCTCGTGGGTTTCCTGATGGGTAGAATGGATGGATATATTTGAGTTAGATTGTGAAATTTTCGTCATCCTTTGATTGAAGATTATGCCCTCCTTTAATTGTGTAATAAACGCCCTTGGAAGCAGATCCTTACCACCGGTTATCTCATAGAAACGACTCGATCTAAAGTATATTTCTTCTCTAAGAGCCTCAATAAAGGAAATCCCCATATATGCTTCTAAATCAAGAAGTGCACCGATCATATCAACTGCGCCATCTGAAAAAGTCTTTCCATATTGATAATGATAAAATTTCAAGAAAGAACCTAAGGAGTAGTTTTTAAATTCTTTTTCAACATAGGACCAATTTTTGGTTGGATTTTGGTTTACAAAATTCATAATTGGCTGAATCGCTAATTTCCACAGTACCTCTGCGCTTTTACCTCGTTCATTGGGGGCAACCGGAAAGTTTAGAATATTTGGATGATGTTCAAAAGTGTTAAGCCGTGTTTTGATTCCATTGAAATAAAGAATATCAATGGGGGTTCGGTTAATGAACAGGTTTAAGGATAGACCAAATTTTTTAATATACTCTAAGGTTAAAAAATGACTATCAGGAATCCGCATTGGGCCCACATTAAAATAAAGCCCATTGCTAAAGGGTGATCGTATCGTATAGACACGTCCGCCGACCCTATTATTTGATTCAATAATTACGACTTTGTGCCCGGCTTCCTTCAAAAGGGAAGCTGCAACAAGTCCTGCTAAACCTGCGCCAACAATAGTAATATGTTTAGGAGCTTGCGATTTTTTAAGACCATTTTTAATAATGTTAATCATTTGCTGAGTCGTTAATTTATCATTTATTTTATTAGGCACTTCTTCACCTCAAGTGAAATAGATTTATAACATTGTATTCACTTGTAAAGATGTCTATGTGTATTACTACTTGAGGTAAAATACAAAAGGAAATTAGTATATTTTGAAAATCACCATTCTCTTCCTTCTTTCATAATATATAAAGGAGTTTAAGAAGGAGGCGGGGGTTTTTAGCATGGATAATGGTTTCTTTAAAAACGTTGAAAAGAAAACAGGCGTCAACATGAAGGATATTTTGGATCTTGCCAACTCTTTGCAGCATGCTAATTTTAAAGATGAGAAGACGGTTAGAGGCGTGATCCGGAAGGTCTCTCAAATCGCTGGAAAATCAGTTTCAAGAGATATGGAAGATAAAATTGTTCAATCGATTATTAAAGATGGTAAATCATTAGATTTTAATACCATTTCAAAAATGATCAATAAAAAGTAGTAAATTAAAGGGGTCAGACCCCACAAATGATGGGAAAAAATATCAGATACCTTCAAATGAAAAGGTACCTGAATATTGGTGGGAGTCAGACCCCTTATTTATCTTAGCGTTGATAAAAACCTAGAGGGATTAGCTTTTTTACCTCGTAACCTTTCGGGAATAGACAAATATAATGCTTCCATTGCCCTTGTGACAGCTACATACAACAACCGTCTTTCCTCTTCCAAAGCCGATGAATCTCCGTTTCGAAGTGACTCTAACGAGTAATCATGGGGGAGCGAACCATCAACAGTTCCTAAAACATACACAGTATTGTACTCTAATCCTTTGGCTCGATGGATCGTACTTAAGGTGACGGCATCTTGGACTTGCTTCGAGATTTGTTTCATTTCTTTGTTCATTGCCTTCATATGGTCGGTGTGTTCTAGAAAATCAAGTACACTAGAAAAGTTCTTTGCGGCAACTTTCAAATCACGAATGTCATCGGAACCTTTGTCGAGTTGGTTGCCTTCATTGCCCCGTTTCTTTACAAAGTCCTGAAAACCTAGCTCTTTTTCGACCATTTCAATCGCCACTGTCGGTGAAAGTGAAGATAAACCACGAAGAATAGGGATAAGCTTTTTTAATTTTTTTGCTTGAAATGCGTAGGCAGTTTTCAAATGGGACAATGATTCTAGCATGGAACAATCCTGTAAAATACTTTCTGCCTTAATATCTTGGAATACGGTTTGTTTGATGAACAAGGCTGGAAGGACCGTTTTAATAGCATTTTGATCATCCTCACTCAGGCTTAACTTTAAAAATGCCAGCATCCCTTTAACAATAAAACGATCATAAAAGGACTCGATATCCTGATCAATTTTAAATGGAAGACTGGATGAAACCAGCCTTTCAAACATGGCACGGCTTCCCGTGTTTGTCCTAAATAATATCGCAAAATCACTTGGCCGTTTGCCATTGGCTATTTTTTCTAAAATATCGGTCAGGATCATGGTCGCCTCTTCTTCCTCATCATAAGGAAAGAAGCTAACGGGTGTCTGGGTATGTGAGTATTGAGCCGCCATTGATTTCGCTCTACGGCGTTTATTTTGACTAATGATCTGATTAGCTACAGACACGATCTCATGACTAGAACGGTAGTTTTGATCAAGAACAACTAACTTTGCGTTTGGAAAATCTCGTTCAAACTCTAAGAGGTAAGAAGGATCGCTCCCACGAAAAGCATAGATGGATTGATCATCATCACCAACAGCACAGACATTCTTTGACTTTGCCGACAGCAATTTAATCAGTTCGTATTGAACTTTATTAATATCTTGAAACTCGTCGATCAGAAAGTATTGAAAACGATTTTGATAGGTATCTAGTAAGGAAGAATCCTCTTGGAATAATTGAAAACAACCGATAAGCATATCATCAAAATCAAACAGCTGGTGATTTTGCTTATTTAATTCGTATTGCTTATACAAAAAGGCCACTTTTTCTTCCCAATCTCCCTCAGGTTTCACTGTGTCAGGAAATTCTAGATTGTTTTTCCAATAACTAATTTTCTGAAGCGCCAAGTCATAAGAAAACTCCTTTTCGTCTAGATTGAGGTTCCGACCAGCTTCCTTAAGCATTTGTTCACGTTGCCAATCTCGTTTTAATAGATTCCGAGCATCCCATCTTTCACGAGCATGGAATGATAGAATACGGTAAAAGATACTATGAAACGTACCCGTTACAAGTTGTTGAATCTGTCTGCCAGAAATATTAGGGTAGTGATGGAGTCTAGCTTTCATTTCAGCAGCAGCCTTTGCCGTAAAGGTTACCAGCATAATC